>JAIFKY010000085.1 GCA_020049345.1 Anaerolinea sp. | reverse complement strand
AAGAAAAGTCGTTCCTCGCGGGGCGATCAAACCTGTTACCAGTGTAGGTAGTACTTGGCTTACACCAACTCCGATACTGGTTAGATCAAGTTCACGCTTCACACCCTTTGAATAAACAGAAAGTTGGGTGCCGATTTTCCCCATTCCCTTTGTTGATGCGCCATCAAGCAATCCCATATAAACAAGCCATTGTTGCAAGGCGTTACCTAGCGTTTCTTTTCCAACTTTAATGAACTCTGAATTTTGGTAACTTGTTTGACTTCCTTCAGGAGGGATTGGATACTCAATTATGTCGCCCTTAAATCTCTCAAGCACAGAAGCGGTAAATTCTCCCTTTAATCCAACATGTTTTAATTCAGGGTAAGGAGGCAGGTTGTAGATAGACCTTGGATCATCCCGCAATGGTCCTAAATAGTAAACATATTCCTTGAAATAATCCTGAATTTGAGAACTGGTTTCCTGTAAGGCTTGAGGCAATTCAATAGATTTTGCCCCGATGCCATTGAATTTATCCGTTTTTATAGGAATTTCTTTTTCCAATTTTGTTCTAGACCAAAGCAATCTAGTTGCAAACCTCCTTATAAAAGGACTATCTGACAGCTTGAGTCTTCTAAGCCAGTCTTCAAGTGTTTTGCTGGCGTCTAAATTTTGCTTCCATGTTTTGATAAACTCTTCCTCATTTACAAGTTGCCTCGACAATGATGAACTTCTTGGAATAGTGAGCGCATTTTTTATTTCATCGCGGAGGCGAGTACCAGCTGTTCCCTTCAAGTCATTAAGGTTGATTGGCGGAACTGTGGATAAAGCATTTAGGTCAGAAACAGCTGCTCTTTTATCCTCCAAAAAATCCTGCATAATTTTTAGGGTTTGAATAATTGAAACCATAAAGGCGTTATATGGTTGTAAAATTCTCTTAGGCAGAAAATGATATAAAGAGGAATGGAGACTGTAAGCGTTTGCTATAGGAGTCGCGCCTCGAGAGACGGAAATACTCTTAACTGTATAGTCGTAAGCTCCAGTCTTAATATCATTCAGTACATCTGACGGGATGACAAGGTTTGTATACTCTTTTTCATCCAAGATAGTTTCAGCTTTTAGATTTGTTCTTTCAATGGCTAAATAATCGCTTTGTCCTCTACTCATTTTGAAATGAGATAAACTTCCTTCTCGATTATCACCTGTAGGCGAGTTAATTCCAATCTTGAATTCCGCCTCAATCCGCTCAGATTTGCTCTCTTTGTCTGCTATGCCATTACTTGTTACTGCTTTTAATTCGAAGCCAATTTGCAAAGGCTGTTCTTCTAATCCTTCATGAACAACGTCAGACATATAACCAAGTCGAATATATTCCCCGTTCAAAACAAGAGGCTGACGGCTACTGGTAGCCTTTAAGGTCTGAGACAATAATAGAATAGATTGTAATACCGAGCTTTTGCCCGAGCTGTTTTCCCCCACGAAAATTGTGATAGGAGCCAAATTGAATGTCGTCTTATCCGCAATTGCTTTGAAATTTGCGAGCGTCCATTTTGTTAACATAACGTTGTCTCCCGTCTAGCATTTTGATGAATACTTAATCTTCTTCTGTGCTTTCCAACAATCCCCACATGGGACCTGCATTGGCGCGTTTGAAAAATTCAGGGACACGGGCTTCCATGCCGCCTTGAATTGGATTTTCTGTTAATGCATATCGTACAGCCTTGCGCCAACCCAATCCACGGTCGTTAATGCCGTGCCCTGTGGCGGCGGCGGTCTGCGTGTACAACCACCAGCGTTCCTCGGGAACCAGTCCCTTCCAATTGGCAATGGCTGTGGGAATCAAAGCGGGGTCAGCCTCTTCAATTGCCCAGGCGAGCAAAACCAACTCTTTGCCCAACTCACGACGCACCAGGTTATGTCCTACACGCCATGCGCCCGCCTTTTTTGCAACCTTTTTTAATCGCTGATTGAAGGATGCACGCATTTCCTCGGCGATGGCGTCCCATTTGGAACGCGCCAACAGCACGCGGATCTGTCCATCCTGACGGGCTGTTGTCGTCACCTCGCTGACGCCTGATTCATCGTCCCAAGTGAGGTGCTCGCTGATCTTGATCTGCGCATCCGCCCCTCGTGAAATATCTACAAGAAAGTAATGGGTACTTTCCTGCGGGTCGAATCCAAAGGAGTTTTTAATAAGATTTAGATGGGACTCTTTCATTCTTTTATTGTTTCACTTCACTCGGGTTTAGCATCGTCTTAATATCCTCGACCCAATCCAGCAGATCCTGTCCTGTTTCAAAGAATACTGCGGTTCCCGCTAATTGTACCTGTCCATTGCCTTGCAGTTTACGCAAAACCGCCAAAGTTTCCTCGATCATCTCAGGCGAGACCCGTTTTTGTTCGTAGGTAGTCAGCTCGATCCATTCCTTGTTTCCGCTTTCGCCGGAAATGGTAACGCGCGGACCAAGCAGCACGGCGCGATATTTTTTCAGTTGTTCGATAAACTCATAAGAATCTTTTGTACTCTTGAAATCAAATTTCTTTAACCATGTTGCAGGGCGTTTAGGATCCACCTGTATAGTTTCTTCCTTGTCCCAGCGAATTACGATGCGTTCAACTTCCGAAACGATCCCATCCCGTTCGGCATACGCCAATACAAGAGGCGAGCCATTTGGAATAATGAAATCGCCATCGTATGTTGCGCCTGAAACTTTCGGGTCTGAACCATCGGTTGTGTAATAGATTGCAGCCTCAGGAGGAGCTGCCTGCAGCTTCATCTTTTTTTGCTGTTTATTGCCCTGATACAGTTTATATTTTAGTGTAATTCGGTTTTGCCATCTGATCGGCTCGCCTGTTTCGTGATCATGAGATGAATCTACAACCAGGAAGGATACACCCAACTCGCGCGTCCTGAGCTTCATGCCATCCAATTTTGCAGACGCGGTTGTGGCAGGTGCGCCAAAATCATAATAGATCGTATCGCCATGCATTGCATTGACTTGTATCTCAACCTCACCTGTATCATCATTGCGGGATTTTTCCTGAATCGTGGCGCCTGTTTTTGGCTGTGGAAAAGGACCTTTATCCACGTATCCGCCATTCTCCCGCCAGACATCCTTTTGGATGCATTCTGCCTTCAAATCATCCAAAGCACTGGGGTGATGCCATTGCCATTTGGTCAACATAGCGGCGCGCTTACGAATCTCAATCCACGGCATGGACTGAATCGTAAACAGGCGCTGCTCGCATTTCTTGCGGAAAATTTCGCCGGTAATATTTACTTCAAATTTTTGTTTATTGGTCAGTACATCAATAATTTGCTGCTCGCCGTTGTATTTGTTGCCCTCGAACTTCATGCTGAAATCCGCTTTGGCGAGTACGGTATTCCCGCTTTCGTCGATCGGATACCAGAGCGTAGTAAACGTCTCACGCACTGCCGAATGGAAATTGCCGCGAATACGGTCAGAGAGATCGTTAGCCTGCACCATCTGCGGATCATTATCGGCAACCTTGTCTTTCTTTAGTTCCCCCAAAATCTGCTGGATGGCACGCAGTCGTTTGCCGGTATCGATCAGTTGATCATAAGTATTGCGCGCGCCCGTAAGGAATGCCACGCGATTTTTCAAGGTGGCGTTTTCAAAGAATGCCTTCAACTCGGATTTTAATCCCGTCCCCGAAAATGGTTCTGTAATGACCAAAGTAATGCGGTCCTGTTCCAGCTCAATCTCGTCGATTGCGGGCAGGGCAAGCACATTCTGATAGCACCAATTATTGGTCGCCTTGAATAGCTCAGATAAATGAATGCGCAATTCTTTAACCGCCTGTTCGGGTAAATAAGCGCGTACCAGCGATTCTAGTTTGGCATTTAAGTTTTCGGTATTCTTAAAGAATAGTTTTCCATCGCGGTCACCATGCAAATACCATGCAGCGGTTGCCAGTTTTTCAAGTACATCTGATTTCAAACGGGCAAGATCACGCCCAGGTTCAGCAAGATAAGCAATCAACTCAGGAATGGTCAAGCCTAATACCGCATTAGGGACATTCGCGAGTGACGCCATGAAGAGTAACCGGCAGGTATCGCGTGTGTCAGAGTTACCTAAATTCGCATCCATTAATTCTGCGGTCGCAGTGCCTTCTGAGGCAATATCATGCGCAATTGCATTGTCGAGCGTGCTGTTAATCTGATTTAATTCCGCGCGGGTTTCACGGTCGTTAAAGTCCAAGTCGTGCGCCGAGATCAAATAACGCTTATCCGCTTCGCCAGAATCCCACATACGTGAAACAATAATTCGCATCAGGCGAATCAATCCACGGGTTTGCTGGAAGCCAGGGTTTTCCCTGAAACGTGCATACAAATCGCGGATGGCGGGATGAAAAGGATAAGAATCCTCAATGCGCCCCGCAAATTGCTCAGGCGATTCATTTGTGATGTCCATCTGTTTGGCTTCCCGCACCGCCCGTGCATATCCCTGCGCAACTTCGGTAATCTCGTTGGCGTCAGCGATGGATGTAAAAATACGCTTGCGAAGAATATGGTACAGCTCATTTGAGGTCATGCGAACGGGTTCAAGACTCATCGCTGAGCGATTGGTTTCGTGGGCAAGGTTGGAAAGAACCTGAGAGATTTGCTGTCCACCAGCCTGGTATGAACCGACAAGGTCAGTCATTACCAAACATACACGCGAACAAGACTCGCGTCCGATCGCAACCAATAAATTCGATAAGGCGGTGGCTGTCACCTGTGCAAGATCAGAATTTCCAATTGCGCTGGATTTTGCATTTTCAAAATAAGGAGGCAGTTCATCTAGCAAAATCAGAATAGCTTGTCCTGCCAACAAAGTTTCCCAAGCAGTTTGCCCGGGAGCCTGGAGAGGTGAATATAAATCTTTGAAATGCTCTTTTTTACCGAGCTGGTCAGCGATTGATCCCCAGATGCCAAGCGGCGCATCTGATTCGCGCCCTGAAAATGCAACCACCTTTACAGGTCCAAGTTTGGGATCAGCCTTATATATCCCACCCATAACTTTACTGCGCACTTCAGGATGTTTTGCAAGCAAGCCAAGCGTTAAAAGATTGTGTGTTTTACCGCCGCCCATTGCCTGTTTTAGCAGAAATACACCTTGTTCTGATTTCCCCTCCAAGCGACGAAAGCCTTGCTCAAGCAAAGTTTTCATGCCCTCGGTAACGTAGTTCTCTTCAAAAAAATCACTTGGAACAATTTTGTCTGCGATCAGGTCTGAGATATCCAGAACTGTATCGCGCTTTTGGGAATCAAAAACGCTGTTTCGAGGAGTGCATAGCTTCTTAAGTGATTTCATGAGTCATTTTTCCTCTATTCAAATTAAAAAACCGCCCACGCAATTTCTTTGCGCAGGCGGCATGAAGTTCATCTCTACGTCCCCTTTTGCTTCCCAAGCCTCGGGGACGTAACGCCTGCGGGGCTAATTAGTCAAGTATAGACCAGAGGAGAGAATAGGTCAATTTAGAAACGACACCATTTTGAACGTCATCCTTTCCCTCGCTAATCGAGGTTGAAATGCTTGAAAACAAGGGGATACGGTCGGTTTTTTGCCAAAAGGTGACGTACAAGGTATTTGAACGAGGAAATATTTCCACAGAAACCGTGAATATTCTGGTATAAATTGAAAATATTCAGGAGGTAATACCCATGCCACCCTTTGTAAATACGCACTGCACAAACTGCGCAAAGCCCAATCGCTTTGACCTAGCCGAGTTACGCAAAGAAGACGGAAGTGTATTCAAAGACGCACTCTCCAATAGAGAGGACAAATCCGCCGAAGAATTCACTGTGACCTGCCAGCACTGTGGCAGAAAATTCAAGCTGACCGTAAAAGGCGGAGATGATGGCAAGAAAAAATAAACCCGATGAAGATGAGATTTTCGTAGAGTCCGCACCTCTCTCGCCAGAGGACGAGCGGCTGGATAAGTTGTTCGATGAGATGGAAACAGGCTCATTAAAAACGCTCGAAGATGCAGCCAGACAGATCATTACGCTATCCACTACTTTGCTCGGCGCATTCTTTGGTTTGATGGCGTTCAAAGACGCACCCACCTACTTGACATTTTTCGAGATCAAGGTCATCGGCACGTTGGCGTTGATTTCCTTTATGGCAGCGTTGTATTTTTCACTACAAGCTGTTTCGCCAAAACGATATACTTTTCCCCATGCGAACCTAACAGCAAAGAGAAAAATCTTGGAGGAAATGTTGGCTCATAAACATAGATCGGTCAACAAGGCTTCGTGGATCTTTGGCTTCGGTGCGTTTTTGATGCTGGTCGCTGCATTGGATATTTTGTTGAGGATATGACAATGACCCGAAAAAGAAAAAAACACGCGTCTTCCGTAGACCAACTTACAGACCTGCACTTCGAGGAACTCCAGCGTAAATCTGCTGCTGAAGGCGAAGAGATTACACGCGACTATAGCCCGCATCCCGAAGGGAAAATTTCCGACCGCATTGTCTTTTTGGCACAGCCGATTTTGGACAAAGAAGGTTCCGGTGAAAGCAATTTCACCAAAACGGTCATTGGTTTTGCCTGCATCGCCTGGAACGCTTCCCTGCTAAAAATAAGCGAACGCCAAAAGTTGATTGACGATTTGCTTAACTCGATTGACTTGGCGGCAGACGACCTGGTAGGCAGGGTCCTGATCCAAAATATGATTGACGACCTGATAGCGCGCAAATTAAAGCATTTTCCAAATGACAGGCGCTTTATTACCAGTCACAAAGCGGCGGTGATAAATGGCAGCATTCAATTATCAGTGGCGAGTTTTGATACGGATGAAGATGCCTTCAATACTGAAAAACGCCCCGAAATCACGGATCTGAATTGACTATGGCGATATTCATATCGCGCCTGTGAGAGCTAAATAGATTTCGCAGTACAGGGAATAAGAAACTTTTATGCTCACACTTCATCTCACACTCGACAACAAACAAATCACTATTCATGCGAATGGACAGGAAAGTCATTCATTTCCTCTGCTTGACTTGGGACAAACTGACAAGGAGTGGAAAGAGTTCTTTAAAGATCCGCGTCCTTATGGCGGGAAGCTCTTTCAGACGTTGTTCAAGGATGGCTCGGAGGCGCGGAAGGCATTCGGTGAACTGTCAAAACAAACCGAGCGGACGATTGTCCTTGTGCTGGAATCAAGTGAGCTGGACGGAATTGCATGGGAATATGCTTTTCATGATGGCGCGTATCTGGTAGAAGATTTTGCATTTATCCGCGCATTGCCAGAAAAGGAACGACCACACACAAACGGGCGGTTGAGCAAAAGCGTTGAGCGCGTGCCTTTGTTATTCATCCCTGCCAATCCGCTAGTGGATTTGAGCGGCGAGCCGATACGCGAATTGGACATCGAAAGCGAATGGCGCGAGGTGAAACAATTCATCGAGAAAAGCAATGCGCCGTTCGACATGATCGAGTTGCGACCTGCGACACCTGCCTCACTGCAAAGCGTGATGGCGAGATTCCAAAATGGGATGATCGCTCATTTCTCGGGTCATGGCGCAGCGACGAAGGATGGCGCGTTCCTGTTGTTTGAGAATGAGAATGGGTCGTCGAATCCGTTCGAGGCGCGGGAGTTCGTGCGCGAGGTCAAAGACCAGGCGTGGATCGGCTTCTTAAGCGCGTGCCAATCCGCAGTCGCGGAAAGAACCGCGTTCGGCAATCTGGCGCGGGAACTGGTCAAGACAGGAGTCCCGTTCGCATTGGGCATGCAGTTCAATCTCCCCGATCTTTTTGCGCCGACCATCAGCGGCCAGTTCTACAATTATTTATCGCAGGGACACGCAGTTCCCGAGGCGGCGCGGCAGGCGCGGCGCGCGGTGAAGCGTGAGAATGAATTTTATGTGGGCATGATCGCGCTGTACGCCGCGCACCCCGATGAAGCGGGGAAAATGGGTTGGACTGGCGCGGGGGCGCGGACTTTGTCCACCTTCGCCGCAGCCGATGTGAGCGACCTGCCCGCGCCCAGCGGATTTATCGGACGCCAGAGTGAGTTGATGAACATTGGCACGCAATTGCTTGCGAAGAAAAAACCGAACACGGTGACCCTGCACGGCGCGGGCGGAATCGGC
>JAIFKY010000179.1 GCA_020049345.1 Anaerolinea sp. | reverse complement strand
ATGTCATTCACCAGCGATTCAAGATCGGCTTGTGCTTTGGCTTGTTCAAATGAGCGCACGTTTTGAACAGAGGTGGCTACCTGCGCCGCCAGCGTGGTTTGGATGTTGATGTCTGATTCTGTGAAGCGTCCCACCTGATCAGATTGAATGTCGAATACGCCGATTACATTGCCGCCGACGATCATAGGAACAGCCAATTCGGAACGCGTATTTGGCAGCAGGGGGTTGGGCAGGAAGTCGGGCGCGAGCGTTACATCATTTACTGTAACGCCTTTTTGTTCACGGGCAGAGCGCGCCACCAGCGATTGTGCGCGGTTGAGTGGGATGGAAAGCCCTCTTTCTTTCATTAGGCGTCCCGCTTCGCCTGCGCCGCGCGCCAGCACCAGGTTTTCACCGGCTTCGTCCAGCAGGTAGATGTGCGAGTGGTACAGGTTGAAGCGTTCTTTTGTGAGGTCTACCACGCCTTGTAGAAGTTTATTGGAGTCCAAAATGGTGGCTGTAGCGGTTCCCACTTCAGCCACGATCGCCATATCTCTTGTACGGGCTGCCACGCGTCCTTCCAAACTACCAATCAACTCGCGTAACTGTGAGGTCATACTGTTGAAGGCTGTAGATAGTGTGCCAATTTCATCCTTGCTGTCGGCTTTCACGGTCAGGTTCATGTTGCCTGCGGCTACTTGAACGGCAGTGTTTGTCAGCGAAATGAGCGGGGTTACAAATTGGACAGCAAACCGCGCGCCCAGGAAAACCGCCAGCGCGCCAAAGAACAACACAGCCAGTCCGATGATGAAGCCCAGCGTGCCCGCTAGCCTGTTGACCGGGGCGAATGCTTCGGATTGGTCAACTTTGGCAATAACGCCCCAAATTTGCCCAGTGGGGTGCGTGGCGTCAGGTTTATTAATTACTACCGGCGACCAGACGCCCAGAACGTCAAGACCACGGAAGTCAGTAAATGTGTCTTGTCCTGATATGCCTTCCAATACTGATTTTGAAGCAATAGTTTCCACTTTGAAATTATCATTTAACACGGTTGTTTCAACGCCCAGATCAGCCAAAAAGCGGGTTTCAGTTCGGCGCAGTTTATCTTCTCCAATAATAAATGTCTCGCCCGTTTCGCCTAGTCCGGTGGTTTCAGTCATGATTTTTGTAATTTGATCTTGTGAGGCTTGCGTCGCCACGATCATCAGGATTTCTTTGTTATTATCCAGTACGGGGATGCCGAAGAACGCGGCTGGCTTCCCGCCAGATGGGGCGTAGAACGCGAAATCTGCAAATCTGGGAGATTTGTCTTTGATAATTTCAGCCACCATTGTTCCCAGGTTTGAGTCTTTGTATTCACCGGTTAAGATGTTGGTGCGGTAATCACTTTCTTCCAAAACCGAGTAGAAGATTGTGCCGTTGGGTTCGATCAGGAAAATATCTTGATACCCGTAATTTTCTTTATAAGCGCTGAGAAAGTCTTTCTCTCCGATTTGGTGGGTGGGCGAAAGCGCCTCTGCTGCGGTAATTTTGGAAAATATTGCCCAGTTTAGTCCTTCGATTCCCAGGGGTCTATATGCATTAATAATTGTTTCGCCAAGTCCGCCGGTTGTAAGTTTGTTGCCTGTTTTTCCACTTAGCGCGTCGCGGACGAATTGTGGGGCAATATCAGAAACATCATAGCCGATAACAAATTTTCCGCCGCCGTCAATGGTGCGGTCACTGCGATAGGTAAGACGCCCGTCATCTTCCATTGCCATCATGTACGTTTCGCCTGTCGCGCCCTGCCCGATTCTCTCTGCTGTGATGCTTTTGAGGGTATCCAAGGGTAATTGGTACGCTAGAATGCCCACCAGAGTCTCTCCCTGATAAATGGGCGCGCCGATGAACATGACGTATTTGTTATCGAAAAGCGCCGCATCGGCAATGTAGGCTTTTCCAGCCGCGCCATTACTAAGGTTTTTGTAAAGTTTCGCCAGATTACTGTCTTTGTAGTCGCCTGTTACCAAATTGGAACCAAAGACGCCATTTTTCTGCGTACTGTAAACTACATTGCCGGCTGGGTCAATCAAAAGAGCATCTTCGTAGCCGTGAATGGATATATAACTAGTAAAGAATTTGTGCTGTTCCTGGTGAGCGGCGCTGTAGGCGCTTCCATCTTCGGCTGTTTGAAGTTCAGCCTGCCCCAAATATAGAAAGCGGACTTTGCTGCTTCCAATATCCTGAAAGCCGGCGGTCATGTCAATTACGCCAGCCACCACCCCCGGGTCTGATGCCACATCGCGCGCGTCTGCGTCCCAGGGTTTGAAGAGTTGGACGATCTGATCGCGTTTGAGAGAATTGATCGCGTTCATCTTTGCTTCGGTTTCCACCAATAATGATCCTACCGTGTCACTTAACGACACCATGTCGCTTTGGCGTTCCGACATATAACTAGCAATTTGATTTGCCTTAATGGTTTGCACTGCCTCCAGTTTGTCAAAAGCGTCTTGTGTCAGCGTGTTTCGAACCTGAGTGTAAGTCACCCATCCCAAAAAGATACTGATCAAAACCACTGGAATGATGGCTGAGCCGACCACGATGACGGTCAGGCGGTTGCGGATCGAAGACTGCATGTAGTTGGTAATGTCGTCCCACGACTGCCGTACAGCGAAGAAGATCATGACAATTACAATGACGCTGGTGATTGCGGGGACAAAAGTCTGTATTTCCTTCACCACCAAACGGTAATTCAGCGGTAAAAGATCCAACAGCGCGGTTAGAATGCCAAGCCCAATTCCGATCAGGTTTGCGCGGCGCGACTGTTTGTCCGGCAGGGTTTGAGATGCAACCGAAAATGTCAAAATAATGAGTACCAATCCAAATATCACGCTGATGTTTGCTATCAACAGTGTGGCGGCTGGAAAGACTGCCATGATTCCGATGATGATCATCCAACTGCCGGTCTCGGGCTGACCGCCGCGTATTTTTCGCATCGCCAGGGCGGTGATCGCCACAAAAATAGCAATTACGCCAGCCAGAGAAACCATCTGCCATGCGCCCAGTTGCCAGGCTAGGAAAATGTAAAATCCCAGCACAACCAGAGCCGCGCCAAAAATGATCGCCGCCACCCGTAATATGTCGCTTGTGCTTTTTTTATCTTTGGCGGGTATTGTTTTAGAAGTGGATTGAGTCATTTTAAAACTCCTGTTCCCATGGCTTCAATTTCTTTCGGGAGATTCTGTTGTTTAGTCATGGTGAGCGCCGTTTTGTTCACCAGCCTGCAACTCAGGCTCAAGTGTGATCTGTGTGGTTTTCATTCCCAGTGCGCGCCCCAATTCGCGCGCTGCGATTTGTAACGCCGATTGAACACTGGTTGAACTTTGAATCTTTTGGGTGATTTGGTTCAACGTGGTTTCGCGCTCTGCCTGATTTTGTGTCTGGGAGAGGGAACGGGCATTTTGCAGGGCGGTGGCTACCTGAGATGCCAAAGTGCTTTGGATGCTGGCGTCTTCTTCAGTGAAAGCGTTGACGCGCTCTGATTGCACATCCAACACACCCAGCAGTTGATCGCCGACGATGAGGGGGACTGCCAGTTCAGATGCGGTTTCGGTCAAAATTGGGTTGGGCAGCCAGCCTGCGTCGCTGCGCACATCATTGACGATGACCGCCTGTTTTGTGCGTCCTGCGCGCGCTACAAGCGATTGTTCCTGTTCCAGTGGAATGCTCAAGGTACCGTGCGTGCCTTCATGTTCATCGCCTTCCCTATAACCACAGGCGATGATGTCAAGTTCATTGGTTTTTTCATTGTAGGTGAAGACATGGGCATGGTACAAACCAAACCCGCGCTGGGTTAGGTGAACAACCTCTTGCAGCATTTCCTCAACATTGCCAATGGTGGCGGCGGCTGTGCTAATGGTGGCTACTGTTTGTAGTTCTCTCGCGCGTTTGACAACGGTTTCAGTGGAGTCAATGTTTTGAAGCGCAACCGCGATTTGATTGGCAATGGATTGCAATGAGTCTACATCTTCCCGCTGGAGTCCGTCTGTGATGTTATGCTGTACATCCAGCACGCCGAGAACCCGCTCGCCGACCGAGATCGGGATTGCCATTTCAGATTTGGTTTCAGGCAGGAGGGGGTTTGGCAGCCATTCGGGGTTTTGGGTTGTATCTGACACCAGAATTGGCTCATTGTTTTCTGCCGCGCGTCCCACCAGACCACGTCCTTTTGCGACTTTATGGAATTGAGCCAGCATCATTTTACCGGCCTCACCTGTGCCGCCCGTCATGACCAGGTTTTGGTTGGCTTTGTCATAAAAATAAATTTGAGTGTGGTAATAGCCGAATGCATTCTTTACCTGTTCCACAACCTCTGCCACCAATTCCTTTCGATTAAGAATGGTGGATATGCGGCGGCTGACTTCCGAAGAGGTTGCCAGCGCTTTGGTACGGTCTGTCACGCGTTGTTCCAGTGTGCCGATCAACTCTCTTAATCGGCTGGTCATGGTGTTGAACGCAACGGCAAGCACACCGATCTCATCTTCTCTTTGTGTGTCGGCTTTTACTTCAAGGTTTCCTGATGTAATATCTTCGGCAATAGTCACAAGTTTTGAAATTGGCGTAACAACGCTTCTTGTCACCGCGAGCGATACAATGACTGCGATCACCAGCGTCAGCGCCATCAGCACGCCAGTGATGATGGATGCCCGGTTGGATGCCTGTAACGCTTCACTTTGATCATGTTCAGCCATAAGGGCAATTTGCATTTCAGGAATCCAGATATATGCGCCGAGGACGGGGGTATTTCTATAGTCATTGTAGGATTCAGATCCAGCGTTTTGTGATTCAATTACTTTTGTTGTGCCGGTTGAACGAATATAGGTTTCACCAATTTTTGCATCTTTAAAACGCAACTGGCTCAATAAGGCGTAGTTTGAGCCTACCAGATAGGTTTCGCCGGTTTCGCCAAGTCCCACACGTTCAAGCATGATCTTGTCTAGTGCTGCCAGGTTGGCGCGTCCGGCGATCACCCCAATGACCTGCCCGAATTGGTATTCAACAGGTTGCGAAAAGACGATCGAGTAACTTGATGACGCCACATCATACGTGGGTGGCGTAACGTAGTGCCCCTTAATGCCTTCCCGAAAATAGGATTGGTTTGCAGCGATCTTTCCCTCTTGATCTTTATCGGTCGACAATAAGATGTTGCCATTTTTGTCCATGATGAACATCTCATCGAAGTATCCGGTCGATTTTTTTAGTTCGTTGAATTTGTTTCGCAATGACTCATATGCGGTGGCGTCTGTATTGTCTTTCAGGATCGTGTTCGCGTAATAAAGCGATGTTCCATCCTGCATGACCAGCCCAAGGTTGGTTTGCAGTGTGGAGATCCACGAATTGATTTCGTTGGCTTTTAGTTGGGCAGTGGAACTCAGTTGATCAAACGCGGCAGATCTTAAGCCCTGCGCATTGATCAAGCCTGATACAACGCCAGTCAAGAGCACAGGTATGGCTGCCAGAAAAATAAATGTGATCAGCAAGCGATTGCGGAGTGATAGCGAACCTACCCGCTTGTTGTGGACAGTCTTGTTATTACTGTCGGGGATGGTGTTGATGGTCATTACAGCCTCCAATCATTGTGTTGCCAATATCTTATGCGCCGTGCCGGATACTTTATAGTCTATTCGAAAAGATTGATAATGTGCGTTACAAATAAGTTCTGATTATTTACTTACTCTGTCGTTCTGAGCGCAGCGAAGAACCTCTTATTTCAAGGTAGAGACCCTTCGCTCCGCTCAGGGAATCACGCTTTAGGTGCGTAAGGTGACTTACTTAATCTGGCAGGATGACTTCCACCACTTTGCATCCATTTATTTGATGAATTCGTTGGTGTACGCCTTGGATAAATCTACGGGGGAGGTGATGTATCCCTGATCCAGCAAAATGGTTTGTGTGTTTACCCAGATGTGGTCATCCATCCACCCGGGTCGGGCGTCGCCAGTGTCTATCAAGGGAATCTGCGCTTCTATCGTAGCCTGTTGAAATGCGACATCCAGGGTTTCATCATATTTGATGGTGAGCGCTGCCGCTTCTTTTGAATGTTCAATTGCGTATTGATATCCTTGCAGGGTGGCGCGAATGAATCGTTGAACCAGTTTTGGGTTGTCGGCTGTCAGTTGCGCTTTGGTGAAAATAACGTTGTTGTAGAACTCCACGCCGTAGTCTCCGTAGTAGATTGAAACAACATCTTCGCCATCAATTTTCGCCTGCACAAGTTCATTGGTCGAAAAAGTACCGCTGGATGCATCCATGCGCCCGGTGTGTAAATCGGCTGCGCCATGAAATTCTTCATTGGGGACAAATTTTATTCCGTTCGGGTCAATACCTGTTTTTTTGAGCATTGCAATGAACTGGATATCCCAGGTCGTATCTAACCCTGTAGAGACCACGCCAACTGTTTTTCCAGTTAAGTCTTGCGGCGAGGTAATGCCGCTATTGGACAGCGTCATGATCATCAGCGGACTTTTGCGGAAGATGCTTGAAATGGCAATTAAATCCTGTCCGCCAGATTGAGCGCGAAGTATCGAATCTCCAGAAGTAACGCCAATTTGAGCGGTATCTGCAACCACAGCCGCGACCGGGTCAATTTCAGGTCCGCCGGCCAGCAGGGTTACATCCAGGTTTTCATTGGCATAGTAGCCAAGTTGATCGGCGACATAAAAGCCAATGAATTCGGCGCTGTGAAACCAACTGAGTTGCACTGTCACCTTATCTTGTGGGATGGTTGTGGCAACTTCTTTTTTTCCACAACTTGCCGCAAATAGGGCAGGAAGTATAAAAACAATAAAGATTGCCTGAGTACGACTAAAGATTTTAAATCTCATACTGGTGGTATCTCCTTGTGCGAAGTAAATCGTCGAAAATAATTTTGCAACCCATCCCGGCTCTTTCGGGGGCTAGCCCCCGAAAGAGCCGAAGGTATGTCTAAAAAATTTAATTGACCATTGACATCTTGTATAAGCCATTCATCTACTTATGTAAGAAGTCTAATTTTTTATTTGTTTATTTTTTCCATAAATTCAGATGTATAGGCTGTGGAAATTTCAAAGGGGGTGGTAATCACTTTTTGTTCCAGCAAAATATCGTACATTTGCTGCCACATTTCAGGCTCCATCACGCCGATGGGCAGGGTGCCTGTATCCACCAGGGGGATGGTGGCTTTTAATGACAGCAATTGAAAAGATTGATCCAGTTTAGGATCAAAGGCGAGGGTGTCTGTTGTGCCTTTTTCTGGGTTTTCAATTGCAGACTGCCACCCGCGTATTGTGGCGCGCAGGAAGCGCTCGACCACATCAGGGTGCTGGGCAATGTAGTCATCTGTTGTGAAAACTACATCGGCATAAAAGGGAACGCCGTAATCACCAGGCCAAATTGCAGAATTGGCAATGCCCTGCATGTCGGCTTTTACAATTGAGTCGGTGGAGTATGCATTACAGACATCATATCTCTGGGCGCACTCCAGCGTGTCGAATGTTTTTGGGTCTTCCACAGTGATCAGGTTGCGATCAATTCCCGCTTTGTTGATCATGGCATTAAATGTCCAAAGCCCTGATCCCTGTCCTATGCCGACCCTTTTTCCAATGAGGTCTTCCGGTTTGCTGACTTTGATGTCGCCAATGGACATATAAACCTGTGGGCTGATGCGATAGATAACCGCAATTGCCTTCACCGGCGCGCCATTTGCGCGTGCTACGATAACTTCGTCGGCAGCGCCAATGCCAAAGGTGTTCTTGCCTTCAATAACTTTATCAATACTGAGCATTTGATCGAAATCCACTGGCTCAATCGTTACTTTTAAGTTTTCGTCGGCGTAATATCCTTCTTTATCTGCCATGTAAATACCGGCAAACTGCGTCTGGTGCGTCCATTTTAGGCGCACAGATACTTCTGCGGCAGGGCTTCCACAACTTGATAGAAGTATGGCAAGAAGTGTTAAAACAACAAAACCGATGTAAGAACGGTTGAACAAATTGGCTTTCATGGGGCATCTCCTTGGCTGAAAAATGTATGGCTGCAAAAGTTGAAAAATGACCGCTTATTTTTTAGGAGTGATGAATTCGTTTGTGTAGATTGTATTCAAGTCAATTGGTTTTGAGATCAAGCCAAATTCCAATAGAATTTCCTGGGTTGTGTTCCACACATCTGCGTCCATGGATCCAATTGGCGCGTTTCCCGTGTTGATAAATGGAATCTGTGCTTTCATTACATTTTGCTGATAGGCGATGTCCAGATTTGGATCATACTTAACTGCAAAACCGGCAACTTCATTCGGGTTTTCAATTGCATATTCGTAACCCTTCATGGTGGCGTTTATAAATCTGCGGATTAGTTCCGGGTTGCTCTGCTTGAATTCGTCTGTTGTAAAGATTGTGTTGATGTAAACATCGTAGCCGTAATCTTTATAGTAAATAAAATTCAACTCGTCACCGGCGTCTTTTGCCATTACTTGTTGATCGGTTGCGAACATGCCGCTCATGGCGTTCATGTTTCCTGCTTTGATTTCATTGGCGCCTTGAAAATCTTGAATGAGCGCGTAGTTCATTGAATCGCGATCTAAACCTGTGCGGCTCAACAGCGCCAGGAAGGGGAGATCGTTGAAACCACTTAGATCAAGCGAGTAAACACCGACGGTTTTGCCAACCAGATCCTCTGGCTTTTTGATGTTGTCTTTGGCTAATGATGTGATGGACAGGGGATTTTCCCTGAAAATAGTTGCCACTGATACAAAATTCTGCTGGTTTGTCTTGGCGATGATGATGCTGTCACCACTGGCGATGCCAAATTGCGCCTTGCCATTCTGTACTTCATCGATCGGGTTAATATCGGGTCCGCCCGGATTCAAAGTGACATTAATATTCTCTTCTGCGTAGTAGCCTTTTTCGACGGCGGTATAGAATCCGGCGTATTCAACACCATGAAACCAACTTAATTGCACATTTACAGCATCTGGGATTGAAGCGGGGGTAGGGGTGTTTGTATTTCCACAACCACTAACGAATATTGTTGCGATAATGATTAAGATGCCGATGGTTTTTATTTTCATGTAACTCTCCTAATTGTTTATTGTTGGATAAATTCGCTTAACTTATTAAAGTTTTAAGTGAAACGCTGAAACAAATTCCGTTGCTTGATTTATATGTGTCTGTTTATCTTGCAATAATGCGGCAGACAGAAATGTAATAATTGAGAAACTTGGAAGTGACACCGTGCCTTCTCAAAAATAAGGGAGAGGTGACTGTTACCTATTTACACTGATGTACTGATCTGATACGCGAAATCTTTATTTTTTGCATAAGGCGAGTTGGTTAATTTATTAAAACCGGAAGCGAAACGTTAAAACTGGTACCCTTCCCAACTTCACTTTGTACGTTTACCTGTCCGCCATGCTGTTCAACGACAGATTTGACAATTGCCAGCCCCAGCCCGTTGCCTTCCATTTCACTATTCTTGCCGTTGCGGACACGGTAAAAGCGGTCGAAAATAAAAGGCAAGTCTGCGGCGGGGATGCCGAAGCCGGTATCCTGTACATCCACTTGAATAGTTTCCCTTTCCACCTTTTCTGTAAGCGTAATTTTTCCGCCTTGCGGTGAATATTTGATGGCATTGCCAATCAGGTTGCGGAATAATTGTTTTAATTGCAACGGGTCGCCGCTCACCAGTACGGGGTTTGCAAGTGGATTGAATTTCAATGATTGTTCTTTGGCTGTGGCTTGTGGCGTAAATTCATCGGCTATGCCAGCCAGCAGCGCTCCCAAATCCAGTGGCTCGTGATTTTGTGTGGCTTGCAGATCCATTTGCGCCAATGACATCATATTTTGTACAAGTTCACTCATGGTCTGCGCCGCGCCTTGAATTCGATTTACGAAATCTTTTTGCTGCTCATTAAGCGGACCTGCCTGCCCTAGCAATGTGCTAAACCCTGCAATGGTTGTGATCGGATTTTTTAGATCATGTGAAGCGGTGGCTATAAATTCATTCTTTACCTGATCCAGGTCTTTGAATCGCGTTACATCGTGCAAAATGGAAACCTGTCCGCCGTCTTCGATGGGGGTAATTAATGCGGTAAATGTGCGTTGATCAGGCCAGATTACTTCACCTGATTTTGCAATATGAGACAATCGCGCATCTTCCAGCATTTGAACAAAGGTATCATACCCATGTCCGGCAGGTAAAGGTTGGTTGAGGTTCGCATGGAAATCTGTAAATAATTTTTCGCCTGCGGGATTTAATAAACTTAGTTTCCCCTGCGCATCGAACATCAAAATTGCTTCTGCCGCATGTTGAAGCACCGCTGCAAGCCGCTTTTGTTCCTGCGCCACATTTGAATATAAACGCGCATTCTCAACGGCAATTGCCGCCTGGCTGGCAATTGCTTGCAGGAGCAGTAAATGATCCAGATTGAAATAATTTTCCTGCTCATGTGTCAGAATTATCAAACCCAGCAAATCTTTGCGCCCATGCAAAGGCGCGATCACTGCCGAGTGTATGGTCGTATCCTGCTGGGTAGTTTGCCAAAGAGGGTCACTGCGGGCATCGCCAATTACCAATCCTTGATGAGATTCGTTAATGTGTTTCAATAAATTTTCAGGGATAATAATTTCAGCCTCTGACGATGCGGAGGAAGGCGAAACTTGATAATTTTGTTGCGGCCCATTTTCTGAACTTAAGATAATCATATTGCCCTGAATGGCTCCAAGCGTTTCAACAGTGCGCTTGAGCAATACATTGGCAAGGTCTTTAATATCGGTGCGCGCGCTTAATTCTTTGCCGATCTCGGGTAAAAGATTTAACTCGCGGTTGCGGCGGCGGATGACATCCTCGGCTTCTTTCACGCGTAATTTTGTGCGAATACGCGCCATCAACTCATGGCGGTCAAAGGGCTTGGTCACATAATCATCTGCGCCCAAATTTAAGCCTGATTGCATGTCTGACGGGTCAATGCGTGCGGCTGTCAGAATAATGACAGGGATGTGCTGAACGGCAGGGTCGTTGCGAATTTCTTCCAGCACGGTAAAGCCGTCCTTGTGCGGCATGTTCACATCCAGCAAAACAAGGTCGGGCAATTCATCGCGCACTTTGTCCAGCGTTTCCAGCCCGTCGCGCGCGGTTATATTTTCATAGCCTTCGTATTCCAGATACCGTGTTAATAGGGTGATGTTATCGGGTCTGTCATCAGCCACCAGGATTTTGAACTTTTTCTTTCCCGCTACGACATGCTTTACAGGCCGCGTTGAATGTTTCATTTCTTCTATGGCATTCGTTGCGATCTGGCAAATGCGCTCGGGGCGCACTGGTTTTACGATCACTTCGTTTACCTTCAAACGATGCGCGGTAACCTTAAGCCCGGGCACATCATACGCAGTGACAAGGTAAGTATATGCGGGACGCCCGGCAGGGTGGTTTTGCATCTTCTCGATCAATTCCAGACCGGTCATTTCCGGCATGATCATGTCGGTGAATAAAATGTCCACGCCAATGACTTTTACTTTTTCAAGGGCGTCGCGCCCGCTGCAGGCCGAAATTACATTCACGCCCGCTCCAAGTTGCGAAAGCGCGCGCGCCAGTGTTGCCGCAGTGTTTGGATGATCGTCAACAACAAGAATACGGACTTGATCTTTGGGGGTGGATTCTGGTGTAGTCATCGCGACCATTATCCGCCACAACTCATTTTGGGACGTTAGGATGAAGATCAGAAAAGTTGGGAAAAGTTGGGGACGCAAAACCCGCTCCCAGCCTAAGCCGGAAGCGGGTCTACATCCAATGAGTTTGATCAGCGCCGTTATATTTTTCGCTGTTATTCGTCAATCTGGCAGCGGGCATCCACGTATACCCAAATTTGGTGTTGTGCCTCTGAAAGCCCGCCGTTGATGATGATGGTCTTTGTATCAGACATTCCCGGCGCAAGGCTGAGTTTATCTGATCTGGAGAAGTTGCCGGCAGATGTACAGCCCGTTGTGGAATTAAGATCGTCCACGGGATTTCGATCAATATAAACGTCTCGGTAAATATCGCCCACTGCGTCAGCGCCGCCTTGATTCCTGATGGTAATGCTTATCTTAAAAGTTTCGTTGGGTTTTGGCTCTGCCGGAATTAAAGTTACATTAGTGACGATCAGATCAGGTCGGGTTGAGACGCAGAGCGCAGTGGAAAAATACCCTTTAACAAAAGTCCCAAAAAGCGTAAGGCTCCCATTTGATTTAAGCAGGGCAGGCGTCCAGTCATGGTGGTACATCCATGCGAGGCTGTTGAGGTGATTACTATCCATCCATTGTGTAAACGCGTCTCCATAAGAAGCCTGACTGCCCGGCCAGGTTGGATTTGTAACGTCAGTATCTTCGTAGCCCCACTCGCTGACAATTACAGGCTTGACGCCGATCAAGCCGCCCGTGTCTTGATTCCATTGCGCGGCGGTATTCGATCCGTTGACCGAGTATTTATGATACGCATAAACCACCTTGGGGTCAGTCAGCGGATTATCTTTAATGCCCGCCAGCCAACTTGCCCAACCGCTGCCAGTGGCAAGCACAATGTTTTGCGCGCCATTGTTTCGTACCGTTTGAATGAGACTTTCGTAAGACGGCTTGAGTTCTGTCCAATAGTTTACGTTTGCCCAATCGGATGCGTCGTGAGCGGGTTCATTCCATAGATCAAAGATGATGCGCGTGTCTGATCCGTATATTTGTGACATTTGCGCCCAGAAGGATGTTGCCAGACTCAGGCTCGAATCATACGTGTCTGACGGATTGCCCGCGTAGGCGGGTTGATACCAGCCGTTGGGCCAGCCAATGACGTGATATGAAATAATTACATACATCCCGTTATCAAGCGCGGCATTAACCTCCTGTGCCAGACCAGCAAGAAGCGTAGCCCGTTCCATGTTTTTCCATTGTGTTGGAAAGATGCTGATGCGTACCACATTCGCGTGCCAATCCTGCGCGAGCGTTGCGTAGTCGGCGGCTGAATAAGTTGCTCCGTACCACCCGCGCGCCCAGAAAGGATCGCCCATATTGACGCCGCGCAATCGAATAACCTTCCCGCCCGCCATAATCTCTGTGCCAGAGATTGAAAGCCCAGGCAGTGCGGCGGCATTTACACAGGCATTGCTCACATTCAAGGGTGGGTTGACATAGCCTGTGAATGTGGGAATTGCATTCGTGACGTGGAGCATCGTCTTGATTGCAGAAATGACCCAGACATTCCAGTTGGCATACCCGCGTGTGCCATGCGCCCCGCCAATTGGACACATGCTAAAAACATTTGTGTCGCCTCTTGCCTTGTGGGCGTTGCTCAAAACCCGAATGCCGCAATTTCCCCAGGTACACTCATCAATAGGGAAGGTGGTGTCGCCTGTATTTTCAATCATCGCCACGCTGTACGATGCGGTATTCGCCAGACCCGTCCGCGTGTACGCGCCAGTCGTTGCATTGGTTAGCGTTCCGGGCGCGCCATAGCCGGCATCTTCTGAAACAAATCCCAGAGCCTTGCCATTGTAGCCATGACTTTGCAGATATTCCATCACCCAATAATTTTGTGCGCCGCCGTAGGATGAACCATCCAAAATAATGGCGTTGCAATTGGCGGGAATGGACGCATCGGCGCATAAATTATTCAGCCCATCCAAAGTTTTCACATCAATATCGCTAACCCAGCCGCCGAGGTCATCAAACCCGATTGCCAAGGTGACATAGCCTTCGTTCTACCGCCCCGCTTCCGTTCCAGCCGGGCAGAAATACAACCACCGGACGTTTTTCGCCCGCTGGAATTCCCGCAGGCCAATTGGCAATTGCCCTGCCAGCCGTAAGGACTTTGCTGTTTACAACAATTGGCGAGGCGATAAACGAATCGGCTTGATCCAGTTTCAAATTGGAATAATTTTTATTGGCAGGCGAGAAGGTATAGCCTGATTTGGATGGAGTAACCGTGCCGGACCAGTTAAACGGAACTGTGAATGAATAATTCCCGCTTCCATCCGCGGTGGCGGTCTTGGAGGTGCCGTCGGTGTAGTTCAAAGTTGCGTTGGCAGTTCCCGCATTGCCTGAGATGGTGAGCATGTCATTCAGGATCATGAGAAATGTATCGCCAACGCCATTCGATGTATGAATATCGCCCCCGCTCCCTGGTGCAAGGTCAACTGTGCCATTATAAAAACCAGTTACGTAGACATTGCCCGCTGTATCGCTGACGATGGAGTTGCCAACGTCATGACCTGATCCGCCCCAAGTTTGCACCCATTGGAAAGTTCCAGTGGCATCCAATTTACTGAGGAATACATCCCACATGGCGCCATCTGCTGAAATCTGAGTTCCCGAACCGAAATCAACCGCGTTCTTGAAAGGTCCCGTCACATATAGATTGTTCGCGTTATCTGTTACAAAGCCGCCAACCGCATCCCATCCTGATCCGCCCCAAGTTTTTGCCCATTGGAAGTTTCCGCTGGAATCAAACTTGCTGACGAATGCATCCAATTCGCCATTGCTTGAATGGAGGTCTGTCGCTCCACTCGGATCAAAGTCACAACCTGTACAACCGTACCTTCCGCCCACATAGATATTGTTCAGTTTATCCACCGTTACAGATTGCCCAACATCGTCTTTGCCGGGTCCGCCCCAGGTTCTCACCCATTGAAAATTTCCGCTTGAATCAAATTTACTAAGAAATGCATCCACGATCACGCCGCTATCATGCGCAGGGTGACCGAGACCCCCGCTCCCGCCGGCAGGGTCAAAATTTAATGCAGGGTCTGTACTGCCATACATGCCGCCCACATAAACATTGCCCAAACTATCCACCGCCACGCCCGGGCTGTCGTCGTAGCCTTCACCGCCCCAAGTCTTTGCCCAGATAAAGTTTCCGCTTGAATCAAATTTGGTAACGAAGGCATCAAAGATGCCGTGGTTGGTGTGGTTGTCAACCCCACTCCCCGGATCAAAATCAAGTGTGAGGGAAGAAAAATCTCCCACCACATAAATATTGCCAGAACCATCCACTGCAAGGCTGTAGGCTTCTTCGCCGGTGTTGGTGCTTCCGCCCCACGTTCGCGCCCATTGGAAATTGCCATTTGCATCAAACTTGCTGAGGAATGCGTCATTCTCTGTACCCGGCGCTATGTGAGTATCAACCCCGCTCCCTGGGTCAAAATCAACAGTCTGCCGAAAAGGTCCCGCTACATACACATTTCCCAACCCATCAATGCCTATGGATTGACCCCGATCATCGCCGCCCCCGCCCCAGGTTTTCGTCCAAAGGAAATTTCTGCTGGCGTCGAACTTGCTCAGGAATACATCCCGCCCGCCATTCGATGTATGGCTGTCAACGCCGTTGCCCGGATTGAAGTCAAATGCGTCGTTGAAATAGCCGGTCACATAGATATTGCCCGACCCATCCATGGCTGTGGATATGCCCATATCTTCGCCCGCCCCGCCCCAAGTCAGCGCTTTTTTGATCAAAGCGTTGGCGGGAGATTTCTGTAGAGTTTTATCTTTAACTGCGGCAGCACTCGAATAGGATGGCAATGTAATCAAGAGCGCACTGGCGATAATGCCTGTCAACAGTTTGACAAAAAAAGAATAAATACGTTTCATGATATTCTCCAATACTTGCAAGATAAAAATAAAAAAATGAATTTAAATTATTATAGAGAATCAGTAATAAATAACGAATAGGATATA
>JAIFKY010000283.1 GCA_020049345.1 Anaerolinea sp. | reverse complement strand
CTTGTAAATTCTTCCGCGCTGCAAATGATTCTTCGGGTGGTGTGTGTCATTGTGTATGATTCTCTCATGCAGGGCAAATCCCCGCTGAATTTTGTCAAGTATACAGGAAAAATGTGACAAATGGGCAAAATGCGGGGCGCGGCGCTTTTTCCTGTGAGGATATAATCTACTCCACAATATTTCCAAAGGAAAACACGAATGAAAAAATTCCGGTATATCGGATTGATTCTGTTGATTCTTTCCGCTTGCAGTCCGCAGCCAACTCCGCTGCCCATCCCGACATTCACGCCGCCCCCAACCGCGCAGGTGATGACGACATCTACTGCAACTGCCGCGCCTTCTGCCACAGCGGGGACCCCAGCGGTGCAGACCACGTCCATTGCCGGTACGCCGACAGCGTGCGCGGATTCCGCGCTAAATACAAATTGGATGCGCGACGATGTCCCATATAATTTTACGGACTTTGGCAAAAATAAACCCATCCCGCCCAATGAACATTTCGGCATGTCGTGGACTCTGCAAAATACCGGCACATGCGTATGGGATAGTTCCTACGTGCTGGCGTTCAACTCAGGATACCAGATGACCCAGGCGATAAGTTATCCTGTCGTCGCGGTGGGGAGCACTGTTGCGCCGGGTCAAAGCGTGATTGTCAATATCAGCATGGTTGCGCCCCAAAAAACGGGCGGATATCAAGCTTTATGGCAGTTGCAAAGCAGGGACGGAACCTCTCTTTTGAAATTCAACTTAATCACCAGGGTGGATAAAGGATCGTATTCGCCGCCATCGAGTCCCATTGAACTGGGGTATAAATCCAGTTGCGAGGCTGGCATTGGAAAAATCCGCCTGACCTGGGTTGATGTCTCCAACAATGAAGATGGTTATCGAATTTATCGCAACAGTAAAATGCTGGTGGAATTGCCTGCCAACACGGTTTCTGTTTTGGATGCTGTTCCGGGTGTGGGCAAATATACTTATACAGTGGTTGCTTTTAATATCGCTGGCGAAGGTTCCGCCAATACATTTGCTGAAATTACAACTTGTAACTGATTACCTTACAGAATGATTTTATGACGCTGATCGCTTCGCGTGCTGAAACCAACAATGTGTAGAAATGCCTGTTCCGTGGTCTCGATATGCCCCGCAATGATCAGCGGGGCTACTCGACTCCCAGTGATTTGAAAGTGTTAAATGGTTGTTTGAAAGTTTTTAGACATACCTTCGGCTTTTCGGGGGCTTAGCCCCCGAAAGAGCAGGGATCCGTTTTATTGAACCCATCGGCGGCTGGTAGACAAAAAAAGGACTCTCAAGCCGTCAGCCTGAGAGTCCTTTTTGATCTTATTTCCGTTTTATTTCTAGGGGTATTTCACTTCCACGTTGTCAAATGAAACGGATACCGGCAGTTCATCTGCCGTGCCAAGTCCGGTCTGTAGGGCAAATCCACTGCCCGTCAGGCTGGAATCTTGAGATGAGATTAACAATTGGTCATTCGCGTAAAGTTCCAGTGTGCTGTCAGAGCAGATCACGCGGATGCGATTTATCTCGCCTGTCCCTGGTTTTACCGCACTGGAGGCAGTCCAGTCTACGAGGGTTTCCCATTTTCCGTCAATTATCTTTCCAAGGCTGTAGTAGCCGTCCCCGTCTATTTTGAATGAGTAATTGCTTTTATCCGAAATGCGACAGGCGGCCCCGTAACTGATGTTTCCCAGCGTGCCTTCCTGAATGGCGGCGTCAAAGGTTATGTCTACATTGGTTAGAGCCAGTTGAGGCCAAATTCTGTAGGAAGAATCTTTCTCTTTGACCTTTATGACCAGTTGTCCGCTTTCGATATTGGCGCTGTTGCCGTTCTCGTCGAACACATCCCAGCCGTTATCATTATTGTCGAAAGCGTCAGCCAGCAAGGTTTCGGTGGGGCGTTCCCATGCCAGGGGTTTGCGCACTGTCAAATTGGAAAAACTGACACTCGGCGGCGTGGAGTCATTTTCATTAACTTTATATGCGGCAACCAACAGTGAAAAGGAACCGCTTGACAGGTCTGTATCCACTACATTAGAGATGAGGATGTCATTTACATACAAAATTATCCGATTTTCACTGCAAATAATGCGCATACGGTTGAATGCGCCGGCGCCCCTATTAATTGCGGCTGTATTTGTCCAGGGGACGATGTCAGTGGATTCTGCGTTTACTGTTTTGTTAATGGCGTAGGTGCCATCTGGCGAAATACGAACACGATAGCGGTTATCAACATCTTTGTCGTGACAGGTTACGCCATAACCGGAGTTTTCAGGCGCGCCTTCGGTGAACTCAGTGTCAACGGTTATATCCGCTTCTGAAACAGATACGGGAGGGTCGAAAGTGAAACTGGTATCCAGATTTAGAACGCTTATTTTGAACTTACCGCCTTCAACAACGCTTATGGTGTCTGCGTCGGTGCCGACGTACCAGTTATTTGCGTTGTCGGCAAATTGCTCGTCAAGGATTACTTCTCCCAGCGCCGGCATTGGCGTTTGAGTTGGCGCTGGCGGCTCTGTTGATTCTGCTGATGCGACCGCGACCGATGTCGCTTCTGCTGGTTGTTCTGTGCTTGAGCCGCTCACCTGTGAACAGGCGAGGCTGGCGAGTAACAGGGATGCCAGTGCAAAATATAATTGTTTGGATCGAGTGAATTTCTTCATAACATTTTCCTCCAGGTTGAAATGTAATTTGAGCAACGGGGAATTTTAATTTGCGAGTGCATTATATAACTTTATGCAGTTTTGATACAGGTGACCTTTTTGGGATGTCATGGACTTGCAAAATTTATATTAATGAGGTTTGAATTTATCTCCGGCACTCTATTTTCTCTGATACGGAGATGCTGAAAGCCCGCTTTTTGGTTGCAACGGCACGAAGTCTTTTTATGGTTTTCTCTGTGGTGAAATCTCTTTCGGCTTGTCCGAGTTAGGTCTAATGTAAAAAATCTGTGACCTTGCGGGCTGGATGTTAACAAAGCCATACCCCATTCCTCTTTGCGGTATTATTCACAATAATATAACGTCAATAATGGATAACGAAAGTATGTCATGCTGAGGGGCGGTTTTTGCCCCGAAGCATCTCTACCAAACCGGTTCCGAGACCCTTCGGTCGCTGAAAAACGCTCCCTCAGGGTGACATGATAGTAGTTTTGGCTTATCCATTATTCACGTTAATATAATCAAGTTGATAATAATATGACATGAGGAAAAGTACATGACCTCTTCTCCTGTAACCTGTTCGCAGTGCGGCGCGGAAGTGCATACGGCAACTGCTCAAAATGGATTTGTGCATTGCGAATACTGCGGCGCTTCTGTTCGCATTAATAATTTCAGCCCGCAAAAGAATCAGCCAGTTCAGTCCAATCCTTCTACTATGAATGATTCCAACCTGCCGCTCGAATATGCCAGGCTGGAGCGTCCAAAGCCCAGTCCGTCGCTTGAATCTTCGGGGTGCAGTGTTGTATTAGGTTTGATTTGGACGATTTTTAGTTCCGTTTTTGTTGTGGTTGGTGTGGTGTTTTTCAGCAATGAATATATCGAATATAACCGCCTTACGAAGGAAGGGATTTCCACAACAGCCATAATCACCGGTCTGAACGTGGATGACAGCGGGGATTCGACCAGTTATCTTGTCTATTACCAATTCAGGGCGCCAGTCAACGGCGGTTTGACCCGTTTTGAAAATAACGAGAGCGTCTCGTCTGGATTTTATTCGAGTCTGTGGGTCGAGCAGAAAATTGAAATCCTGTATGCCGCTTCTGACCCATCCATCTCGGTAATCAAATCTGAGTTTGATTCGCCGTCGGTTATTTTTCCCCTTGTTTTTTCAGGCTTGGGCGGACTGTTCGTGTTAATTGGCTTGGGTCTGTTGTATGGCTCCATCCGCGCGCAGTACCACTTGAGATTGCTGCGTTCCGAAGGACATCAGACAATGGGGTTTATCATCGATCGCTGGCGAGACAAAGACTCGGAAGGCACTACAATTTATTTTATAGCGTATGCATTTAAGGAATTGGGCGGACAAATTATTTCACGCGCCGAACAAAACCATACCTTATATCAAAAATATAAAATTGGCGATACGATTTCCATTCGCTATTTGCCATACAATCCTTCAATTTGTTCGCGCACCAGTTTATGAAAAGGCATCGCTGCATTTTTCCGCTGTTCAATTTTTTGAGCAGGCGCAGGTTTTCCGTGTTGTAACTTTTAGTTGAAAGGGTTTTCTGTTTTGTGAATGGCAATCATAGCGATAATCTGGGCTTTCAATCCGCGCAGGATAAATTTGGCTGGCTCGATTCTTTCACTGCGAGATCGCTGTTTGAACGGTATCGATAATTTGTTCTTCAGTATTTGCCGGAACTGCGGTGATCCATAGACCTCTTGCATAAGTAAAGTGTTGCAAACCACAAAGTCACTAAGTTTTTTCTTTTGAGTCTTCGAGACTTTGTGGTCAAAAATGGACTTTCGCAAGAGGTCTAATATTATTACCCCGCCAGCGAGCTTTGCACTCTCTCTCTGCGGATGATCGTGCGCCATACATCGCATCTGGATTGTTTTGTGACTTAGTTTGTCAGCCGCCGCGATGCGCCACTTCCTCCAAGCAAATAGGTCAGCACGAAACCTGAGACAAAGCCGCCGACGTGCGCCATGTATGCCACGCCGCCCGTATCCGCTGCGGAAATGGAGCCGATGCCGCTAAATAACTGCAAGACGATCCACAACCCGATCACGATCAGCGCGGGCACTTGAATAATTCGTTGACCCTGTAATACCCTGACGCTTCCCTGTGGGAACATCAAAATATAGGCGCCAAGCACGCCCGCAATTGCTCCCGATGCACCCAGGTTTGGTATGTTCGATTCGAGGCTGAACATTAATTGGGCAAACGTTGCGCCGAGTCCGCAGAGCAGGTAGAAGACGACGAACTTGGTGGAACCGAAACGGTCTTCCACGTTGTCACCGAAGATCCACAAGTAAAGCATGTTACCGCCCAGGTGTACCCACCCGGCGTGCATAAACATGGACGTGAAAAGCGTCGCAAACTCGCCGACGGGGTTCGCAAGGAAGCGGCTGGGAACGAAAGCCCACTTCATAATAAAGGCGTCGCCGCCGTTCATCTCCACCAGAAAGAACAGCACGTTCAGCACGATCAAGGCGTACGTGACCAGCGGAACTGTTCTGCGGGAGGAATTATCATCACCGATTGGCATCATAAGCTTTATCTCCTTTTATCAGGATCGTTCCCAGTCACATCGCCCGGTTTGGTTGGATCATTCTCAGCCGCCTGCACGATTGGTCTGGTATTCTCAACTACAGGTCCGCCGTCATCCTGCCACCGCAGGTTGTTCTCGACTGCAACTTTTCTTTTTTCCACGTCAGGCTTACTGTCCGGGTACTCGTTGGTGAATAGTTGCTTGAGATATTTAAAGAACTTGGAGTTAAATATGGAAAATTTATTTTTTGTTGACATTATGCTCTTCCTAAAAACAACAATGATCGTCATACGAATGAATGTTCAAATGCCATCCGTCAGAAATTTCATGATGATCAGGAGGACAATAAGGACGGACAATATATAGATAAAACTGCCTGTGTGCGGCACACCGGGAAAAGCTGACTGACCAAAGAAGCTGAGCAGTAATTGCGCAGTTAAAACCAGAATAATCAGCTCAAACATGGGAACCTGCCACTAAACACAACCAGTGAGAACATTCAATCAGGAGCACAGCCTCCCGTGGGAAGCCATGCTCCAAAAAGTTATGGTGTTAGCGGTTGATGATGAACAACACACCGGCGATCAACGCGCAGATACCCGCGATGATGCTTAATGCGCCACCAACACCCAAACCGAGAAGACCAAGTCCGGTAATGACCAGGAACACCCCAAGTAAAATCCATTTCAATTGACCCATATTCATATTTATTCTCCTTTGAGTTATTCCTGATCTTGTTATTCGACCTTCACGACACTTCGACGAATGCCGGCATCAGCTTTAGGAACTTTGGATTGCCTTTTTTCCAGCTTGTGCGGCTTCGGATACATGGTCCAATTGCTCGACCACCAATTCCTGCCCCTGCTGTTTTAATTCCTTCATCTTCTCGCGCCCGCCGATCGTGACCTTGTTTGCGTTTGAACGCACCTGCGCTACGGTGTCTTCGACCATCTCGGTGGTCAGGTTGCGTAACTCGACGCCTTTTTTCTGAATCTGCATTCGAGTATCTTCGCCAGATTGCGGCGCCAGCAACAGCATTGCCACAGCGCCAGCCAGTCCACCGACCAGCGTACCGAGCAAAACGCTAAAGATATTACCCCTGCGATATTCGAGGTGTTGATTTTCATTGATCATTATGTTTTCTCCTTGTTATATGTTTATTGCGATTGTTTGACAGGATTTACCGGGAATATGGATCGCCATGATAAATACCCGCATCCCTTTGATCCTCCTCCGTCCATCGAACGAGACCAACCAACCAATGCAGGATGCGGGCAAAAAAGCCGCTCAGTTGATGAGTATCGCGCGCTTGTCGGTTGAGGAAGTTATCCATTTCAGATTCCTTGATTTATTGGGGGGGATGGCTCTCGTTGACCGTGGTCTCAGTAACAGTCGCCACAGCGCCACGCGGACGGTAAAAAATCAACCAGACGATTCGTTCCGCCGCCCATGCGAGTAAGGCGTAGATGCCCATCGCAAAGAACGAGGAGAGTTCCAGTACCATGCCGCCGGCTGAGGGCGTTGCGGTCATCCCTTCAAAGGGGAAAAGGAACAGGGTTGTAAATCCATAGATCAGGGCGACGATCGGGCTGTCTGGGTTTGCGCCAATCAGCTTTAATCCAATGCGAAGCGCGATGAAGGCTTCGAGCACGCCCAGGAACAGCCATATCAATTGGGAAGTTTTAAAGCTGAAGATGCGCTGTTCCCGTCCGGGTTCATTTTGCGACGTTCTCACTGCTGATACTCTATTTTCATTTGACATTTTGACGCTTCTTTCCGAGTATGGGCTGGTTCAAAAAACAGGAGGCTCATCCTCGTTGACACAAATATGTTTCCTCTTTACCGCTAAGATTTATAAGCAGAGACGCTGCGCATCCCTGCTTACTCAATTTCAATATTGATTATTACGCCAGCGCCCCTGTAGTTTAGCGGCGAACCAGTTTGACGAGCCACAGCAGAATGACCGCGCCGATCAGCGTGACCAGCATGGTCGGAATGGTGACAGCGTCATTGATCGTCCCGACACCCAACAGCGGGCTGATAAAATACCCGGCGATGAACGCGCCGATTACACCCACAACGATGTCGATCAGGGTTCCCTGCTGTGAGTTCGTGTGCATGATCCTGCTGGCAATATAGCCAACGATTGCCCCTGCAATCAGATAGATGATGAGATTCATTTTTTACTCCTTTTTATGGTTGATGGTTGGTCATCTCCCTTCCTGTGAGGGAAGGGGTGGTTGCGCCGCACCGCTTATTTAACGGAGGCAGGCACGGTTTTCGCTTTCATTCCGGCTTCGTATTCCGTTACGCGCTTGTCGATTTCATTGGCGGCAGCCTCACGGGTATAGCCATATTTTTCCTGAAGCATACCCGCCAGCACATCGAACTTGCCTGCGGCGCGATCCAGATCGTCGTCGGTGAGTTTGCCCCACCAGGCTTTTGCCTCACCCCGCACTTGCTTCCACTTACCTTCGAAAATATCCTTGTTCATGGTTTGATCCTCCAGATCACTTGAAAACGCTGTCCCATTTTGCGCCGGCGCTCGAGACAGCATTGATGCGCCGGATTTCAACGTCTCATTCAGCCAACAAACGGCGTTATCTTGGGAATGCTCGCAGCAACCGAACGTAAACGTTCAGCCACACGCTCAGGCGCCTCATCTTTACTGATAAATGCGTCGGCGCCAGCGGAGAGCGCTGCTTGTGTACGAGCATCCAGATGGCTAATGAGGACAACAACCAGCGCGGCCGGGCAGGCTTTTCGAAGTTCGTCAAAAGCCGCGCCAGGAGCGCTGGGAAGTAAATCCCAATCCACCAACAAAATATCTACGCGGCTGATCGGCACTTGAACTAACGCGGTGAACCAATCAGCGGCTTCACCGGCTACTTCCATTCTCAGATCAAGAAGTAACAGGCGCAGGGCGGCACGTTCTTCGGGT
>JAIFKY010000097.1 GCA_020049345.1 Anaerolinea sp. | reverse complement strand
GCGTGGATGTGGGCTTATGCAACGATCAGCCATTTTTATTATGGGCAGGCGTTGGCTTGGATGCGCAAGCCATTCACAAAATAGAACCGCGTCCGCGCTTCTTCAAGCATATTTCAGTCCCGCACTTTTTTGCCACAACCGTTTGGGAAGCCACCTTCTGGCACGGGCTTGATCTGCGCGTGTGGACAGACGGCAATTTGGTCGAAGGTCATTATCTAATTGCGGTGGCTACCAACATTCGGCATTATGCAGGTGGCATGTCGCTGCTTTCACCCAACGCCATGTTGGATGATAACGAAATGGACATGTGGCTGCTCAGTGGCGACAGTGTGGCGGATACTTTGCGGCATTTCTTCGACCTCGTTGCCGGACGCCACCTCACATCTGATCAGGCGCGCTGTTTACCATTTCATCATGCGCGGGTAGAATCAGCCGCGCCCTTCTCCATTCAGGTTGATGGAGACCCCGCGCTCGGCGGTCGTCACGCAGACATCACCATCAATCATCGCGGGTTGAAAATCCTCATGCCAAATGACGCCTTATACCTATTGAAAAACAAAAAATAAAAATGGACATCAAACAATATCTTAATCGCCCGGTTATTCTTGGCGCAATCGGATTTGCAGGCGGATTGATCATCGTCACGTTGATCATCATCGGCTTTACTTCTCCCCGCCTCTCCCCCGACGTTGGGTTTGCTCCCGCTGACCTGACCATGATCCCCGCCCCAACCCATACGCCAAATGCCACATTGCCGCCCGCCATTGATCCAAGCCTCATCACGCCAACACTCGCGCCCAACACAATTGGAATCGGCGCCTACGTGCAAATCAGCGGCACCGAAGGCGAAGGACTGCGCATCCGATCTTTGCCAGGGTTGACAGGTGAAACCGTCTTCTTTGGCGGAGAATCAGAAGTATTTATCGTGCGCGGCGAAGGTTCTCAAGTTGCAGATGGATACACCTGGTGGTATCTTGTCGCGCCGTATGACGAAACCCGCGCAGGCTGGGCCGCCGCAGATTTTCTTGCGGTTGTTCCCGCGCCATAGTTTTATTTACAGGATCCTAACTCGGACAAGCCGAAAGATATTTAACCACGGAGATCACGGAGATCACGGAGATCACGGAGATCACTGAGAAAATCATTTAAAAACCTCCGTGCGCTCTGTGTTCTCTGTGGTAAAGATTTTCTTGCTTTTCGCGCAGCGGCAAGCATTTAACTTCTAATCGCCTAAAGGTTTCTAAAACCTTTAGCGTCTCTAAACGGAGAAAACATGTCAGAAAAACCAACAGGCGTAACCGCCAGCAAAAGCAATAAAGAATTTACAGTAACCTGGGACGATGGACACACAAGCGTATATCCCTTTGGATTATTGCGCGCCGCCTGTCCATGCGCCTCTTGCCGTGGCGGACACGAAAACATGAGATCGGAACCTGACGCGGAAGTTTTCAGCAGGCAGATGGAAGATTCCATTTCCACGCGCTTGGTCAATGTGGTTGCCGTCGGCTCCTATGCCTTGACCATCGTCTGGGAAGACGGCCACGACTACGGAATTTATAACTGGCATTATCTGCGCGCCCTGTGTCCATGCAATGAATGCCGCAAAGAAAGCGCTCAACGTCAGAGCGGATAGATTGGCAATTGGTATTTTTGTTTTTAACGAAAGAGAGACTGTTTTTTTAGACAGTCTCTCTTTTTATATCCGTTATTTCCAGCAACACCTTCGCCAAATTTCATAAACTTGGTTTTCGTGGGGCGGATTGTCAATCCGCCCGCCAGATATGGCAAAAAAAATTGAATTCAATCTCATATTTAGCCACGCGGGATGCCATCCCGCGCTACAAAATAGGCAAAGGTGTGTTGTTCCAGGAGAGCGTTTCTTAAGCCCAAGTTTGTACGGAAAATAACATTAACCACTGAGATCGCAGAGATTTTTAATAGTTTTTTCTCAGCGGTAAAAAGCCTTTAAGAAACATTCTTTAAGCGCCTATCCCATCCCTTACGGCTTTGGGGTTGCGCTTGCCCGCGCTGTGGGAGTTGCTGTTCCCTTCTTCGGCGTGGGTGTTGCGGCGCCGCTCTTTGGTGTGCGGGTTTCTGTTACAGGTTGGGCGGTATTGGTGGGCGTAACAGCCGCCTTGAGATGTTGTTCGGCTTCTGCGCGCATTTCGGGGGTCATCACTTCTTTCTTCATGGAAAGCAGTTCTTGCCAGTCTTTGACAGCCTCTTTCACCTCGCCGCGTTTTTCCTGACTGAGCGCGTGCCAATAAAGCGCCAGCGCGGTTTCTTTGTCTGTGCTTGCCAGTGACTTGAGCACCTCAGCCCGTACAAATGAACTTCCAAATTTGCCCTGAATAAAATACGCTTGAGCCAGCCCAAGGCTGATCTCAAAGGATGTCTCATCTTCGCGCAGGGCATTTTCCAGGTCGTCCACTGCGGCGTCAATATTGTTCAACTTAAGGTTGGCAAGTCCTTTGTATATATAATATTTTCGCATCCCGTTGGGGTTAAGTTCCTGCGCCTTGTCAAAGTTTTCGATTGCGGCTTTGTAGTCTTTCAATTCAAAATAAGCGCGTCCCAACAGGGCAAAGGCGCGGTCGTTTTCGGTCGCGTAAATTACATAGATATTCAAAGCCTCAATTGCGCGTTCATTTTGCCCATTTTCAATGTAGAGCGTGCCTAACATTTTATAAACGAGCGGATCTGTCACATCCAATGCGTAGGCTTTTTCAGCGAATTCCAGCGCGCTTTTCTTATCGTCAAGCGCCAGGTAGGCATCTGCATAAGCCATGTAGACCATGGGCGAATCGGGCATTAATTCAAGGGCTGTGTCAAGAGATTCAATGGCAGCCTTGGGGTCTTTGTGATACATAAAGTAACGCGCGCGATCCACATATACTTCGCCAAATTTCGGGTCGCGTTTGATGGCTTCATCAAAAAGATATTCAACATTCAGGTTTGGGTTGTCCAGCAGGCGCGCGCGCGCCAAGCCAAGATACGGCGGTCCAAAATTGGGGTCTATTTTCAAGGCTTCGTTATAGGCTTTCATCGCACTGTCTGGATCGCCTTTGAAGCGATAGGCGTCGCCGATCATGTAGTAAATATCGGCGGAGCCAGACTCAAGCGGAATGATCAATTCAAGGCTGGCAATGTATGCGTCCCAGTCGCCTTTTTCATATGCCACTTTTGCAGAGCGGTATTGGTCTACAGATTGCGCCGGTCGCGGCGTATCCACATAAACAGCGGTGGGTGTATAAGGTTCAGAGAGTAATAGCATCCACAACGGCGTGGGTCCCACAAACGGTCTTGTGGCTTCTGCGATTGCGCCCATCATGGTGGGTGTTGTGGTAAACGTTGGCGAGGGACCCGGTGTGTTTGTTTGTGTGGGAATTATGTTTATCTGACGCGGCATGACAAAACCAAATACCACCGCTGAAACCAAAGCCGCGCCAATTAATACCACTGCCACCAGCCGCGTAATGGGATTTTTGGTAAATGCCTTAAATCCTTTTTCCTTTGGCTTTTCGTTGGCAAGCAAAAGTTTTTCTTCCCACGCGCGCGGGCGGTTGATTTGGAATGGCTGAATGCTTTCATCGGGTTCCAATGCTCCGAGCAGGATCAAACCCCGTTTTGCCGTACCATTTTCAGGGTCGAGTTTGAACGCGGTTTGCAGGCAGTAAATCCGCTCCTTTGTATTATCCACTGCGGCGCTTAACCAAACCCAATAGGTCGCGTTATTTTGATCAGTTTTAAGCAGGCGGGTGAGCAGTTCCTTGGCGCGTGGTTTATCTCCGCGCCGCAAAGCCTCTACCGCGTCCTGGTACAGCGTGTTGTCGGTTCCAGCATCAGTCATAATCAGATTTTACCGCTTGTTGCATAATTTTATAACCTCTTAATTTCTTTACGCGGTACCGTTGTAATCCATTTCATGAAATTCTTCGACCTGATAAACATATACTTGCAGTTTTGTATTGCGCCACAAATTTGGTTTTGCGCCCATCTTGGCGCATAGGTGGTCGAGAAATTCCTGTGGGTCGGGAATTTTTTCCCAGACTTGCGGCAGGAATGTTGCGCGGCGGAATTCGCTTTTTAAGATGACTCCATCCACGTGTGGGCGTAATTTGGAAATTAGATCTGCGCTGTTGGAATATTCCAGTGGGTGAGGAGCGGTCAAACGCGACACCTCCAACCTGATCCTGCCCAGTTCAGTTTGATCCACGGGGAGGAAGCGCGGGTCTTCCAACGCGGCGGCAATCGCATGTTCGCGCACATCATCCACCAGCGGTTGATAGGCTTCGAGCGCGCCGATACAGCCGCGCAAGTCGCCGTCAATGGTGAGTGTGACAAAGGATGCGCCCTGCTCGCGTAAATGCGGGGTGATGGATGCGTCATCCACGGGCGGTAGTTTTTTTCCTTGCACGGCATGTTCCATTGCTTCGCGTGCAAGGCGCAAAAGTGTTTGCTTTTCGCCATCGGTCAATTGATCTGGCATGGCATCCTTTTGTAGGTCACGTTTGAAATGTGACGCTACTTCAAATGAGATAAATTCCAATACTCGCGGTTGTGATAAATTAACGGCAGTCCATCGCCTGTAATTTGCGCCGCCAGCGTTTCTGCGATGAACAGGGTGCTGCTGCCGGCGTCGAAGGTTTCAATCACGCGGCAATCAAGCCATGCCAGTCCGCCGATGATCAACGGCGCTCCTGTGACAAGGGTTTGCGTTTGTAAGCCGGCAAAACGATCTTTGATCTCTGGCATCTTTCCGGCAAACAAGTCTGAGATTTTGGATTGTTCTGCTGAAAGCATGGTTACGCCAAAGGCACGGGATTTTTCCATCAACTCGTGTGTGCGCGTAGATTTTTGTAAAGAGACCGTGATCAAAGCCGGATCAAGTGAAATGGATGTAAATGAGTTGACCGTTGCGCCATGTTGTTTGCCTTCATGCACCGCTGTTACAACGGTTACGCCGGCAGACCAGACGCGCATGGCGGCGCGTAATGCTTCGGAGTCAAGGGTGGAATTCATAATTTTATGATAATGGCGAGAGGGGGTAGAGTCAAGACGAAAATTATCTTCTGAATGTTAAGAGGTAGTAGTTGATAAGCAAAACTCAGGAATGTGTCGCTTGTAGCGTGTCGCGTGTTCCGTTTGTAGGTTTACGCAATACGCGACACGTTGCAAATCTTCAACTGAAATGAAACGCCCTCAAATTATTAAGCAGTCTCTAGGCTTTAATTTTGATTGTCAATTACAGCCCAGAACATCAGTGCGAGAACTTGCATGCGATAGATAACCCTGCCATACCAAAAAGCGGATCGTTCTTCGATGCCGTAGTACAGGCACAGCCACCAATTTGAGGGCGGTGTAAACGTGTGCCAGAGGAAGCGCCAGAATCCAACGCGCTTCCAGTGGGATATTTTATTTTGGGGCCAGCCTTTGGGATATTGGTTGAAATCTTCAAGCGGCGGGATTTTCCGTATTGGGATGATGTTGGCATACCGTTCAGGCAGGGGCGTCAGGCTGTAGAAGATTTCGAGGCGATGGATAATATCGGGATGGGATCGTTTCAGCCAAGCCCAGTCAATTTCTTCGGCGTGACGCTCGACAAGGCCGAGGATATCTGCCACCCATTTTAGTTGCAGCGGATGCTCGGCGGTGACGTCGAGCATGTGACGCGCCAAATGCCGCGAGAGGTAGAGCAGGGTTTCGAGCGGAGTCGGGGCGTAGAAAATTCCCTCGTCGAGCGAAACAGGCGCGGGCGCGGAATCGAAGCCGATGAACTCATCGTCATACGAGCCGTCGGGGGCGCGTCCTTTTGGATCGTAGTGATGGGCTTCGATGCTGACGCGGATTCCATCCCGCAATGGCGCGGTGATAACGATGGATTTGGAAATGCGGTTGGATGTTGGAAATTCCACTTCAAAGCCCGCTTCTGCCAGCAGGCGCAGGGCGGGCAAAACTTCATTCTGTTTGAAGAGCAGGTCGAGGTCGCTGACCGGGCGCAGGGCGGGGTCGGGATAAAGGGTGTGGGCAAGCGCCAGCCCTTTGAGGACAATGGGACGAATATTTTCCTTTTGGAAAATCTCCATCATCTCCAGCAAAACGCGGGTGTGGATTTGGTTGTTGAGCCGATGCCGCAAATATAAGCCGCGCAAAACGCGGGTGGTTTCTTCGGGGATTTGGGCGCGGGCATTGCGAAGGTGATGCCAGAGCAGGGGCGCCATGCCGTATATTTCAGCCTGCGCGGGCAGGCTGTGCCAGTTGACAAAACCGCGCAGTTGATTCGCCAGTTCTTCATTAAAGGCGGGGTGACTTTCGGCACGGGCGCAAAGGGCAAGCAGGCGGCAGGTGGGGGAGATCATGGGATTCAGCGAGACGGAAGACACGGTTTCTTTTCAACCTTCCAACATCTCTTTTATCCATTTGCTGGCGGCGGGCAGGTCGGAATATACGAGGCTGTAGGCGGTGATTTGCTGGGCGAGTTGGGTTGCCGCATCCAAGCCGTGACGGGGAAGGTTGCGGGCGTTGGTGACGTTTTGCAAAATGCGGAAGAGGGCTTCGCCCGCAGTCAGTTTTTGGAATTGGAGCGGGACGTCAGGCACATAGCGCGGAAAAACCAACACTCGCGGAATGGACTGTGCGGCGGGCGGCGCGGGGTTGAGCAACTGCGGGTCAATCCACGCGGCGTCATCTGCAAAGCGCAGGAAGTTGGGCGAATCGGTTTGAGGGAGTCGTTTCTGCCAAACGAAGGCGGAGCCGCTTTTGAGGAAGACCGAGCGCGGGAAGGCGTTCGCGCTCCCGAAAAAGCGTCGGGACAATGTGAGCGAAGTCGAAGCGCCGTCATGGGGGAAGCGTCCTTCGACTTCGCTCAGGACGGATAGAAGGGGAATTTCGATCACTTCATCCGTGAGATATTGCAGACCGTCGGCGGTGAGCCAGGCGGCGAGCGTGGATTTTCCACTGCCGCCCTGTGCGCTGAGAATGACCGCGTTGCCATCCTGCGCCAGCGCGGCAGCGTGGATCACCAATCCGCGCTCGCAGACGGCGACCAGACGCGAGATGACTTCGGTCAGCAGGGTTTGCAGGGTGAAATCAAAATTGAGGTTGGAGAATAAAACGCTGCCGTCGACAGAAATGGAAAACGCAGAGTCGGCGGTGGAGATGGAAAACTCGGCAATGGGCGCATCATCCGCTTGGATTGGGCAATGGCGCAGGCAAGTGCGGAAGGCGGATTCCACTTGCGGGGCATCGAAATGGATGCGCGCCGAGTGTCCGCCAAAGGAAACCAGCAAACTGCCGGGGACTTGATTCATCATTCCTTGAAGAGCGCGCCCTGTTCGGAAAATTGTTGGATGATCTGCGGCACATCCGCTTCTATTTGCTTCCGCGCTTCGGGGTAGGCATCGCTCAGGAGCATGGTGATTTCATGCACAGAGCGGATTCCGTCGCACAACTGCCAGACCAACGCGCCCGTCTGGTTGAGATGCAAAATGACGGCGTTGGTTGGGTGGAGTAAAACCACTTCACCATCAAGGGTTTGGGCTTGGAAGCCCGGTATGGGTTTGGGGATGGTAATCATTTTTCCAATATATCAAACCTCCGAGGTCTGCGAGACCTCGGAGGTTTTGTGAATAACAACAAATTACAGGGTTTACTAGCCGTATACTTCAAGCTCAAACAGAGAAAAGCCATTATTCGCACCGGTTCGCTGTGTACAATATACTCTTACATAACGCGAACCTCCTGTTCCTCCCACGCAACTTGTTGCCGCGAAGGCATGGTTCATCACACCACCAGTACTACCAGTAACGGTTGCTACGACATTCCAATTAACAGCGTCGGTGGAAACCTCTACCAGATAGTTCACTGCAAAAGCCGCTTCCCAATAGATGGTAACTCGATTTATATTGTAATTGGCTCCCAAATCCACATACATCCACTGAGGATCCTTACCCAACACATTTTCACTAGCCCAGCGGGAATTAGCAGCACTCGTGTTTCCGTCTACTGCCTTGCTGGATTCAAACCCAGCAGATTCAATAGAGGAGTGACTTGTAGCTTTTCCCAATGCGACGTTACCAATCGCCGCCAGACAGGCTACTGCCGCCGACTGCCGTGCATGAGCAGGAAGCACGCCTGAGAGCGCTTCGGGTTTGTCCCATTTTGAGGGAAGGTTGGCAAGCGCAGCTGCGCCTACGGCAACGCCCAACATTTTCATGGCGTCGCGGCGAGAGAGTTTCTTTTCGGTCATATATAATTCCTCCGAGGATAATTATTGCTTTTTG
>JAIFKY010000246.1 GCA_020049345.1 Anaerolinea sp. | reverse complement strand
GGTCAGGATATTGTCATGGGCTGAAGGCGGAGCAAATCCCTACCTCTGCCCGTATTTTTGCGGTGGCTGATTGCTGGGACGCCCTGATAAATGACAGAGCCTATCGAAAAGCATGGACGTGGGAGGAAGCCATGACGTACATCAAAAAACAGTCGGGCAAAGACTTTGACCCTCAGGTTGTAGAAAAGTTCGTGGAAATTATGAAAGATAGACATCTTTTGCCAGATAAAAAGAATAATACCAAGGGTATAATCTAATTCATTAAATAACAAGCCCCGCAGGACTGTCATCCCGCGAGACTTGACCAAGCACTCTACGCGATTGCAGCGCGTAGCGGATAGGGAAATCTTAGCACATTCCTCCCGCCCGCGCAACTTGCGCGGGCAATATTTTTTTTTACAGGAGAATATCATGCCATTTGAAACAAAAGATATTATTCTATTGGTGACAATTTTGACCGCCCTTGTGATTTTCGCCTTTGTTACCAACAGCAACATCCAAAAACTTTTTTCTGAATTCAATAAAGTTGGAGGAAAAAAGAACAGCGATGCTATTTCCGAAGATAAGCATTTGCTGATGTCACGAAATAACGATGCGACTATAAGAGAAGATATCAATCTACATTCCGTAGTCTTTGAATATTCCGACGTTGATACGATAAACCAATTTTACGCTCAAGTATTTAAGGATGAGTATGTATCAAACTCAAAGACTTTTGAGACTGTCCAGGAAAAGGGCGCAGCGCTTGGGGTTGGCGGGAATCCCATACTTAATGCCAGCGCAGAAGGTAAGTCTGCGCAGCGCCAAACCGAAAACTTTAGCCGCAGAGAGGATTTAGCCGAGTCGCGGTTTCTGAGATATTTCAACAAGATCGAAGACCTAGGCGCTGTTACGCATGGGCTTGAAAATGTCGAAATAGAACTTTCGGAGATTCAGGCTTTTGATAATGTCATTGAACAACTGAAAAAAGAATATCAATTTTCCATTCCAGAAGATTTGTTGGAAAAACATCGCCAAACACTGCGCAACAAACGCGAACAGGATGCGCAGAAGACCATTCGCAAATTTGAAAATATAAAGAAACCTTATATCGTTCTCGTAAAAGGCGATTTCAAGATAAGCCGGGAAAACGCTGATTATGTGTTTGTATATGATCATCCTGTAAACAAATATCTCTCCGATCAGTCCGCTCATATTACGATTTCCTTCAAGATACCTGCGCGAAGTATCGCAGCGAGCGTGGCTCGGGATTACGAAGAAAAGATTAGCAACAACCAATCTTTGGAAAGATATATTTGCGGAAAGGCTAAAAACAGAATAAATAGCAAAGAGGGTATTGTAGATTTACAGTTGCGCCCCATTGTTGTTTATTATTAAAAATCAACCTTCAAAGTTTTGCGAAAGGCGTAGCTATAATGGACTATGTAGTTGGGTATTACATAACGGCTGTAATTGTAGCGGCAGGGCTGTTGATAACGGCAATAAATGGCGTGGGAAGAATGTTCGTGCAGGGCAAATTCACTGTTTTGAACTTGCTTGCTGTTTTCATGCTTTTCCTCATACATGTTCAATTATTATATTCTGGCTGGGCATTAAAACCCCCGCCCAATGAAAGCGGATATATTATATTGGATTTGAATGGCTCTCTTTTAATGATTGCCATTCCGTTGCTGTGGACAATCATGTCCGCCATTCTGTTCCCATTTAAGGAATTGGCAGATTTTGATATTCACTATTTTCAGGTGAAAACTGGGGTGTTTTTTTTGGCGGCAATTAATGCCCTGCTCAATGGGGTATTCGACACGCTTTACTTGGGCGATATTGTTTTTGGTCCCAAAAATATCTGGCGGGTAGTAATGGGGGCAGCTAGTATTTTCCTGGCAGTTGAAAACTTCTCCCCTGAAAAAAAGAAGGCATGGCATATTTTCATCCTGTTGGTAATGATAGGCGTGCCATTTGTATATTTCATGCAAAACTTTTCAAGCCTAAATCCATAATCCTTCAAATTGAATTCGCGTTACAAACCGCGTTTAATAAATCTCGGAGCCCCCCATGCCCTCCCCTAAAAAATACGAACAGCAATTCTTCAACGCCCTGCGCGACATCTTTGTCGGAGCCAAAGTCGAAGGGGACTCTGGTTACGTCAATCTCATACGGATTAAGTCGCGCTATTACGAGAAGGGCGTTTTCCCGCAGTTGCAAAGGGACATTGCCGAAGCGCTGAAACCCTTCCCCGATTTCCGCGAGGAACTTTTCGACAAACTCTACACTTTTTTTCAGCGCTACTTCAGCGAGAGCGGTTTCATCTACTTCCGCCACACACTCAAACTGGACGAGAAAAAGAACGCCGCCCACATTCAGCCCCAAAAAATCTACCCCGATATTGACCTTGCCGAAACCCTCTCGAACCTGCGCGGCAAATGGATAAAGCGCGTCACCGCTGAGGAAATCGAATTTCAGGACGGGGAACGTATCTCGCTCAAAGACCTGGACTGGCGCCTGGTCAAGCCTTTGATTTGGTGGTCATAAAGTCAATGTAAGGAGGAAATTTATGCAATGCTATGTTTGTAATTCTGAAAACGCCCCTGAAGCGATCTATTGCAATCATTGTGGAGAGCGTCTTCAAACGGAACAGGAACGTCTCGAAGAAATCGAAAAGCAACAAGCGGAAGAAGTCAAACACAAGGTCCAGGAAATTATTGCCGCGCAATCGCCCAGTTTTTTCATGATTCTCCTTTCGCCTAAAGGACGTGTTGGTAGGTTGGCGTATTGGAGCGCAGGCGTCATCCTTTCTGTGACACAAGCAATTGGAATTACGCTGTTGGAATCGGCGGATGTATTACTTGGCGTTCTAGGCGGGGTATTTATGATTGCCTCTATATGGTCCGCTTTTGTTGTAACAGCCAAACGCTGGCATGATTTGGATAAATCTGCGTGGTGGTCTTTAACTTTCTTGGTGCCGATATGGAATTTTATTTCAGGTCTTGAATTGCTTTTTGGTTCGGGTAAGAGCGAAGAAAATATTTATGGGCATCCGCCAGTTTCTAACCGTGCATTTGAAATAACGGGCGTTATTGTTTTTATACTGTCAATAGCCGTTGTAGCATATATATTGTTCGGGGATACTTACTCCTCCCAGCTGCAGCCTGCTTCTTCTCAGTTCACTTCTGCTACGCCCCGCCCCGCAGCATCCCCAACCGCGAAACCGCGCCCAACCAACACCAAAGAAAGTTGCACACATTGGTCAAAGGTTACTTCTTCGATGGAAGGACGAACCATGTGCGTTTACGGTACAGTGAGCCGTATCTATGAGAATAACGGCGCCCAGCAATCTTATATTTACTTCGGCGATGTAGATGAGTTCTTTTTCTTAAACTCCTATACCTGGTCGGATATTGTCGGTAAATGCGTTTCACATACAGGGACAATTAAACTTAATTCAGTTCACATCCCTTATTTGATGACAGGCGACCAACTCGCGCCTTGTCCGTAAAATTACCTTCTCGTTGGATAATTGATACCTATGACTCAAGTCTATCTACAACGCATGGTGGAAAACCTGCCAGACGGCATTCTCCCCCCAAACTGGGGGGGATTCAACCTGGCGGTATTTTCGCGCAACAAAAACCTTTGGGAATACCAGCAAACCGCCCTCCACAATGCCATCCTTGCCCTCTGGAAATATTATTACGACCATTCAATAGACACACGGACAGAAGCAGAACGCAAGCGCGACTTCATGAAATGGTATGCCGATTTTGGCTTTGCTGGCAACCTTGACCTTCCCCTCGATCGCTCCAGCGCAGCCAAACACAGGCTTGCTTCGCTTCTCGAAACCTACTACGCCGCGCAGGATAATAAACTGCCCTACGAGCAATTCATCAACCGCATGTCGTTTTGGATGGCGACAGGCTCAGGCAAGACTCTGGTTATCGTCAAACTCATCGAGATTCTTCATAACCTCATCGATCGCAAAGAAATTCCAACCCGCGACATTCTTGTCCTCGCCCATCGGGATAATCTTCTCGAACAACTCCGCGCCCATGTGGATGAATTCAACTCCAAAGGCGGTTTATTTATTCGTCTCAAAGAATTAAAGGAATATCCCGAAGTCAAGCGCAGCGCCCGCCCGCTCTTTGCAGGGCAGGAAATCACCATCTTCTACTACCGCTCCGACAACCTGAGCGACGAAGGCAAAGACAAGATTATAGATTTCCGCAGTTACGACAACAACGGGGAGTGGTACATCCTCCTTGACGAAGCGCACAAAGGCGAAAAAGACGACTCGAAGCGCCAGTACATTTATTCCATCATGTCGCGCAACGGCTTCCTGTTCAACTTCTCCGCCACCTTCACCGATGACCGCGACATCGTAACCACCGTCGCCAATTTCAACCTGAGCGAATTTGTCCGCAAGGGACATGGCAAACATATCAGCATCCTGCGTCAGGAAGCCCGCGCCTTCAAAAAGGGCGATGAATACACCGACGATGAAAAGCAGAAGATTGTTCTGAAAGCCCTTATCATGCTTGCCTACACTCGCAAGTTTGAATCCCGCGTCAAAGCCATCCGCCCCGACCTTTATCACCGCCCGCTGATGATGACGCTGGTGAACTCAGTCAACACCGACGACGCGGACCTCAAACTCTTCTTCCGCGAACTGGTGCGAATTGCAGATGGCAAGGTGGACAAACAGACTTGGAATTCCGCCAAAGACGAACTCCGCGCCGAACTGCGCGAACGTCCCGCCTATCTCTACGAACCCGAAAGATTCAACGCTGACGACGCCCTGCTTGCCTCCCTAACCCAGTCCGATTTGCTCGCTCTGGTTTTCAACGCCACAGGCAAAGGGCAGATTGAAGTCCTGGCGCGTCAATCCAACAATCAGGAAGTCGCATTCAAGCTCAAAACGTCCGACGACGCCTTTGCCCTCATCCGCATTGGCGACGTGACCGAACTGCTAAAAAACGAACTTGCTGGCTATGAAATCAGCAAGCGGTTTGCAGAAGATAGTTACTTCGACAACCTCAACCAGCCTGATTCCGACATCAACATCCTGCTTGGCTCGCGCGCCTTCTACGAAGGATGGGACTCCAACCGCCCGAACATCATCATGTACATCAACATCGGCACGGGAACGGACGCCAGAAAATTTATTCTGCAATCGGTTGGGCGCGGCGTCCGCATCGAACCCATCAAAAACCAACGCAAACGCCTGCGCGAACTCCAATCCAGCGGCGCGCTCAAAGATGACGCGCTCTTTCAGGCAGTCAAAGATTCGATTGACCCGCTCGAAAGCGTGCTGGTCTTCGGCACGAACCGCGAAGCGCTCAATCTGGTCATGAGCGAACTCGACCAGGAAGAACAAAAGACGGGAGAGCATGAAATCGCGCTTGAACTCGACGAAGAAATAGTTGAAGGGAAGATACTGCTTGTCCCAACCTACCAAGCGGGCGAACTTCTGCACAAGCAACGCGAACAGGCAAAACTGACTCTCAACCCCGAAAGCGCAGGCGCGCTCAAATCCTATCTGGATTACATGGAGGGAGCGGACGCGGTTATCCTTGCCCTGCACGACAGTCCAGGCATCGGTCCCGCGCAAATCTCTGCCCTTCGCAAATATGTCAAAGCGGGCAGGGTAAACGCCAGCGCCGAAGCCCGCCCGCATCGCAACCTCTCCGTGCTTGCCAGTCATGCCCTTAACTACTTCACCGTTTACGGCAAGGACTTCGATAAATTCAAGCCGCTCGAAGATGAGATTCGCCACTTCCGCCAAATAAAGGTAACGTTGGAGGACATCAAAGAACTTGAAAATCTCCAACGCCTCATTCGGCAGGTGATTGACGCGGCAAAAAGCAAGCGGACCGCGCTTCAAGATTTTCGAGCAGGCAAAATTACAGACGAAGAACTGGCGGAACGCTCATCCGCTCCACAAAAAGAAACATTTCAAAATCTTGAAATTCGCGCAATTGCGAATCATTACTACATTCCCATCCTGCTTAGCGACGACCAGAGGATGGATTTTATTCGCAGCGTCATCCGCGTTCCAAGCGAAATCAGATTCCTCCGCGATTTGGAAAATTATGTAAAACAAAAAGGTAATCTGCTGGGCAAGAATGACTGGTGGCTCTTCAGCCGCGTGGATGAAAAGACCGACGACATCACCATCCCATATTACAGTCCCTATGACAACAAAGTGTACAACTTCAAACCAGACTTCATCTTTTGGCTAAAAAAGGGTGACCGATACCGCATCCTCTTTGTTGACCCCAAAGGCACTTCGCGCAGCGAATACCAACATAAAGTAGATGGCTTCCGCGCCCTGTTCGAGCAGAATGACAAACCCCGCATCTTCAAACACGACGGCATGAAGGTTAGCGTTCACCTCTCCCTGTACACCGAAGACACCCAGTTTGTCGCGCAGCATTATCGTCAATATTGGTACGATGATATTGGGAAGATGGTGGAGAAGGTTTCGTAAAAAAGGAAAAGGATTTTGCAAAAATGAACCTCGAAGAAGCCCGCACAGTGTTATGGCTAAAAAATAATCCCCGAATCATGGGCGATCTATTCGACGAAGGATACCTGACAAAAGAACGGCTGGAATGGGCGGTGCGAAAGGCATATAACCCAAGGCAGCGCGAAGCCGCCAAGGTTCTGCTTGAGCAGTTGCACCCCGCTTCAGTCAAAGCCTCTCGTCATTCCGAATCTTCTCATGCTCTGCCTGTGAAAGTTCCTTTAGACCAGGCGCGTAAAACTCCATGGCCCTTTTCGCCGTACAAGGGGCAACTTATGGGCGACCTGGTGAATGCAAGCAAAATCTCGCTAAAGGATTTGGGTTACGCCATAGAGACGGCATGGAATTCAAAGATAAGACAGGCTGCCGCTACCCTTGCCCTATCCCGTCTCGAACAAGTAGTTACAGAACCGCAGCCATCCGCTGGGTACGCGGAAGCGGTATCTGGCGGTAGAAGTTTCGCGCAAAAACAAGAAACCAGGCTTACTTTGCTTCAAGGGTTGTTTTTTGGAATTATTCTAGCGACCGTGATTGGTGTTTCAATATTATTATTTCTACAATCACATGAAGGAAATGCAAAGAATATTTCAGACATTATTTCCACCCCGACAGGCATGTTTGCGTTATTTTTTGTCGTGCTTGTCGGTTTATTTATTGGGTGGCTGTTCAATCGCTTAACTGATTACATTACGACCAATCTGGATAAAAAAATAGAAGAGTATAGGCTGGGGCAGGAAGGGGAAGACCATGTTGCGCAGGCACTACTACAAATACTCGATGGGACGTGGATGATTTTCCGAAATGTTCAAATTCCAGGCAGGTCGCCAGCCGATATCGACTTGATATTGGTGGGACCGCCTGGCGTTTGGGCGTTGGAAGTAAAAAACTTTCGTGGCAAATACAGAAACATTGGCGACAAATGGGAGTTGATCAAAAAGAATAAATGGACAAAAGCGCAAGTTAATCCCAGCAATCAGGCTCTAAAGAATGCTGTCCGATTATCTCAATTTTTGAAAGCAAATCGGATTGATGTATTTGTTACAGGAGTTGTGATTTGGGCTAACCCCGAAAGTCCGTTGACCGTTGAAAATCCCTCTATTGCTGTATGGATGTTTGAACAGTTGCAGGATGAAATCGGAAATGTGTGGCAGAAGGAAAAACTGTCGGAGGATGGCAGGAAATTAATAGATGAAAAATTAACTGACCTTTGTAGACGAAATCGAAGAAGATGATAGAGTAATATCGTTTTTTCCAATTTGTTATCGGGGATGAGTTCCCCTTTTGATGCCCCTGCTGACGCAGGGGCATTTAATTTGCTGGGATTGGTCATTTTTGTTGTTATGATGGGTTATCATTTTCTGTCTGATGGAATTTCGTTTGATGGTTCAGGAGCAGGGTTCAAGACCGTTGGCTCTGGTGATATTTTTATGATTAGTGAGTTCAGCAAAATGGGCAACAAGATCAAGTCGCCGGTAATGACCAGGCGGTGTCTGCCTTGAAGTAGCTTGATAGAAATTTCGGTCTCCATATTTGTCTCCTTTGGATGTAACAAAAAAAAACTACTATCTCAATGATAGTGGTTTGGCAAAAATAATGGACGGGAATTAGCAGGGTGTTTTCGGGAATTAGGAGGGTGTTTTCGGGAATTAGCAGGGGTTTTGCGGGAATTGTATTATTTTTTCACTACAGCGGGCTCGCGTTAAAATTTTGCTATAATCTTTCCATGCAACCCACACCCATTCAATCCGCCTCGCTCAACAAATTTGCCGCGTATCTCC
>JAIFKY010000053.1 GCA_020049345.1 Anaerolinea sp. | reverse complement strand
TAACGCTGAAAGATACAGATATTCACACTCAGGAGTAATGAGATATGACCGATACCGAGACTATGGATTACCAAACTGAGCTGGAAGAGACGCAGCGCGCCCTGCGCGAAGTAACCTTGATGATTGAACAAAGTCAGGGAGAACTTGGCAAGATCACACAGCGCAACACAGCCATCACTTCACATCTTCAACAATTACAAAAACAAGGTACGACGGTTGAAGATCTTAAGATGTCTTATGACTCTGCGTTGGATGTTCAGCAAAGACTGTTTGTGATGCGCGGACAGCTGGAGAAACTCCAAAATGATAAGGATCACCTGGAAAAATACAAGGGAATTTTGGAGAAGGCAGTTTCCATTGGCATGGGTGGAAATGCGTCTAATTCTTCCACATCTACGGTAAGCGCTAAAAGCCAAATGGCTGGAATTGAGATGATTGTTAACGCACAGGAAGCTGAGCGCCAGCGATTATCGCGTCAAATGCATGATGGTCCTGCCCAGGCGTTGTCAAACTTTATTTTACAAACCGAGATTGCCATGCGTCTGTTGGATGTAGACCCTGTCCAGGCAAAAGACGAACTTGGTAATCTAAAAAATTCCGCAATGGGCACTTTTCAAAAGGTTCGCAATTTCATTTTTGAATTGCGCCCGATGATGCTTGATGATCTCGGTTTAATCCCGACTTTACGAAAATATTCCGACGCTTTTAAAGAACAGGCTGGACTGGAGGTGAGTGTGACAGTGACTGGCACGGAACGCCGCCTTGAACCTTATCTGGAGGTTATGGTTTTTCGCGCTGCGCAGGAGTTGCTGGGAAATGCATCACGACACAGTCAGGCTACCTTGATTAAGGTTCAGATTGACCTTGGAAATGATCTTATTCGGGTAAATGTTGAAGATAACGGCAAAGGATTTGCCCCTGAAACTCTAAAGGATTCCACCAGCCTGGGCTTGAAACTGATTCGTGAACGCGCTGAAATGTTGGGCGGCAGTTTTGAAATTGATAGTGCTCCAGGTTCTGGCGCCCGAATTTCTTTTACTGTCCCATCGAAAATGTAATTTTTCTATTCCCGCAATGAATATTGCTTGCCACCGCCTAACAATATTGTAGGCGGCTTGTTTTTTTAGCACTTGTTTTATTGGTTCGGAAAAATGTATAATATATTATAAAAAATGTGAGTTTTGTATGAATGTTTTTTATTCCAAGACAAAAGGAGGTGAATTTAATGCTATTTTCCCAAAAGGAAAAGGGACAGGGTCTTGTTGAGTATGCTTTTATTTTGGTCTTGGTTGCTATCGTTGTTCTTGTTTCCCTACTCGTCCTGGGCCCCGTAATTGGCAATACGTTTAGTTTGATTAATTCAAGTTTGTCCCGTATTTAAGCCGTGATAATATAAATGGGACTTCATTATTCATAATAGAGTCCCATTTGTATTATTATCAGGGGAAGAAGTTTATTACCGCCTCACTTTATGCAGGATACCCAGAAGGTCCCCGTAATTCACGCCTGTTATCTACTCAAACCTTCGAGGTGGCACGTAACATTGGTTGGTCAGCTAAAAAAATCAAGACCCCATGCCTCGCCATAGTATTTATTTTATATTCTCCTCTCATGCCTGCCGGTAGCCCCAACAAATTGCTGATTATGTTTTTGTCATTTTTCTTGTATAATGAACATGTTATAAAATACTCTATTTCCAGATTGTGAAAAGAGGAGCGTCTTATGCGTCGTGGCCGTACCCTGATTTTTGTGTTTCTGATTATCATTATTGCTGGGGTTGTTGCATTTGTAGCTTACAACCAGTACTTGAAACCACCGCCTGTAGTTGCGCCGGCTTATACTGATGTATATATTGCGGCACAACCTATTGCGCAGGGCGGGACGATTACAGAAGACTTGCTTACGACAATAAAAATTGCCCCTGAGAATGTGGTTGAGGTGATGTATACCGTTGAAGAACGGGACGCGCTTGTAGGGAAGACTGCTAAATTCCCATTTGATCAGGGCGTCCTAATCACACAAGCAATGGTTGGCGATGCGTCGTCAGCAGTAACCATCCCCGGTCCGTCGTGGGCTGCATTGATACCGCCAGGAATGACTGCCATCTCCATACCAGCCAATCGCTTTACCTTGTCGGGATATGCTGTTAACAATGGAGCGCATGTCAACCTCAACGCCTGTTTTCTCTTTGTAGATGTCGACCCGACGTTTCAGAGCATTTTGCCTAGCCAGACTGCTGTTTTGATGGGAACAGGTGTGGGGAAAGTTACAGGATCAGATGGCACGACCGCAGAGGGACTGCTTCTTTCACTCGGCAGTGCGGCAGGTGGCTCTGTACAAGGTAGACTGGAATTGGATCCATCTCTCCAGCAGCCTTATTATTTACTGCCTTCAGAAGCCCAGCGTCCGCGCATGGTTTGTCAGATGTTGTTGCAGGATATTGTTGTGATGAAACTCGGCAATTTCTCACGCGACGCCGGCGCGACGATAGATACACCTTCTGTTCCACCCACTGACGCAAACGGACAACCAGTTCCGACAACCCCGCCTGATATCGTCACCCTGATTGTTACTCCGCAGGATTCTATTACATTGACATACCTGCTTAATATACAACAATCGGCTACAACACAAACGCGGCTCTCACTGACATTGCGTAATCCAAACGATCAGGCGCGTCAGGCTACAGAGGCTTCTACGTTACAGTTCCTGCTTAGTCAGTACAATATTCCTGTTCCTGCAAAACTCCCCTATGCATTGCAGCCAGCGCTTCCCAGTCTATTATTGCCTGTTGAGACAATTGTGACTCCGTAGTAACGTTATAAGGGCGCCCGGAGTTTTACTTTTATAAAGAGAGCTTTGAGAATCTTGCCAAATGACATGTTTCATGGCAGGTAAACAGTCAGATTTATATATTTAGGAATAGATGGAAGCAGTTATATGGCAATAGATAAAGTTCGCATCCTCATTGTTGATGATATTGCTGAGACTCGGGAGAATATTCGCAAATTACTACAATTTGAGTCGGATGTTGATGTTGTCGGCGCGGCGCGTTCTGGAAAGGAAGGTATCCAGCTTGCACAGGAATTAGACCCTGATGTTGTGTTGATGGATATTAACATGCCGGATATTGATGGCATTACCGCCACCGATATAATTCGAAAAAAATCACCCTATATTCAGGTGGTGATTTTATCCGTGCAGAGCGACCAGAATTATATGCGAAAGGCGATGTTGGCTGGCGCGCGTGACTTTTTGACCAAGCCACCCTTGGGCGACGAGTTAATATCCGCCATTCGACGCGCAGGGGAAATGGCGCACGCAGAGCGCGCCAAGGGGGCACAGCAGCAACTTTCAACAGCGTCTGCGGCTGGTGCATCAGCTGCAGCGGCAAGCTATGCTTCATTTTCCAAGGGCAAAATTGTAACTGTATATAGTCCAAAAGGGGGGACGGGGTGTACAACGATTGCAGTTAACCTGGCGATTGCGTTGAATAACGAGGATACCCGTACTGTGCTTGTGGATGCAAATCTACAGTTTGGTGATGTGGCAATTTTTGTCAATGAGCAGGGCAAAAATACAGTATTAGAGTTGGCTCCGCGTGTTGATGAACTGGAGCCAGATGTTGTTGAAGAGATATTAATCAACCACGCAGCCTCCGGTTTGCGAATTCTAGCAGCGCCGCAACGTCCTGAAATGGCTGATAAGGTTTCAACAGATCAGTTCTCTAAAGTTGTGCAATATCTACAAAAGATGTATGCGTATGTCGTAATTGACACTTCGCATATTTTGTCGGACGTGGTCTTATCCATGTTTGATATCAGCGATGTGATTGTGCTGGTGACAACGCAGGAAATCCCGTCCATTAAAAATGCGCGATTATTTCTTGATTTGCTGCAAACCATGGGCGTTGGGAAGCAGCGCGTTGTCTTTACGATGAATCGCTACGATAAGCGTATTGGTATTACGCCAGAGCGGGTAAGTGAAAACCTTAAACATGAAATTTCTGTTACGATACCGCTTGACGAGAAGGTTGTTATCACTGCTGTGAATCGTGGCGTGCCTTTTATGTTGGATAATAAAGCACAGCCTGTTGGAAGGGGTATATTTTCATTGGCTGAAGCGGTTCGGGCTCGGCTGAATACTTTAGAATCTGAAAATGAAGCGTCTGTTAAACGCTAAGGAGATTTACTATGTCATTGCTTCGGCGTATTGAACAGAGTCAAGGCGGTGGGCAACAGGATGGTGGTACGCCATCTTCCCCTGGGTCCAAGCAGCCGGGTGGCGTGCCACCATCTGGTTCAGGAGGCGATAGCTCTCGACTTTCGTCATTGCAAGCCAGGCGGGTAAGCGCTCCTATTACATCTCCACAAGCTGGCTCATATTTTGACTTAAAGACCCGCGTTCAAAACAAGTTGCTTGCCGAGATTGACCCGTCCATGGACGCCACCAAGACAGACGAGGTTCGTCGTACAATTCAAGACTTATTTGAACAAATTCTTGCTGAAGAGAATATTGTTCTTTCCAGACCTGAACGAGCCCGTTTGTTTGAACAGATTGCCGCTGAAATACTTGGTTTGGGACCGTTGCAGGCATTGTTGGAAGATGACACGATTACTGAAATCATGGTAAATGGTCCAAAGAATATTTATATTGAACGTAAAGGGAAACTTCATCGCGTTCCGATCACTTTTGAGAGTAATGATCATGTGATGCGTATTATTGACCGCATTGTTGCTCCGCTGGGACGTCGTATTGACGAGTCCAGTCCGTATGTTGACGCCCGTTTGCAGGATGGCTCCCGTGTAAATGCGGTCATTCCCCCAATTTCATTAGTGGGTCCGATTTTGACCATTCGTAAGTTTTCAAAAAACCCAATTTCAATTGAACAAATGATTCAGTTTGGCTCAATTACAAATGAAGCGGTGCAATTTCTAAAAGCCTGTGTGGAAGCCCGTTTAAATATTGTCATCTCTGGCGGTACAGGTTCAGGCAAGACCACGCTTTTAAATGTACTTTCTGGCTTTATTCCTGACGATGAGCGTATCATAACCATAGAAAATGCTGCTGAATTGCAACTGCGCCAGGAGCATGTGGTTACACTTGAATCCCGCCCGCCGAATATTGAAGGACGCGGCGAAGTATCCATTCGTGACTTGGTGATGAATTCGCTTCGTATGCGCCCTGAACGCATCATCGTAGGCGAGTGCCGTGGCGGTGAAACTCTGGACATGTTGCAGGCGATGAATACAGGACATGACGGTTCGATGACCACAGCCCACGCCAATACCCCGCGTGATGCAATTTCTCGTATCGAAACCATGTGCCTTATGGCTGGCATGGATCTTCCGGTGAGGGCAATTCGCGAACAAATTGCAGGCGCGGTTGATGTGATTTGTCAGCAGTCGCGTATGCGTGACGGTAGTCGTAAGGTTATTACCATTACAGAAGTAAGTGGTATGGAAGGCGATGTGATTACCATGACGGATATTTTTGTGTTCGAGCAGACTGGTACGGAAAATGGCAGGATTATAGGGCGCACGCGTCCCACTGGACTGCGTCCGAAGTTCATGGATAAGATCGAAGCGGCGGGAATTCACCTGCCACCTTCTATCTTTGGTATTGGCGAACGCCGTCGCTATTAATATTTGGAAAAACAAACATGATTATTATCATTGGCGGCATTATATTGATCATCCTATTGATCATTGGCGTTATTGTTTCATCGAACAGCGAACGCGTTCTTGTCGAAAAACGCCTTGCTCAATACCTGGATGATGATGGCAAGAACAGCGCTGACCGTCAGAATCAAAATTCTGTAATCACAGATTGGGTGTCCAAGAGAGTGGAAAAGACATCCTTTGGCGATCGAGTTGCCCGTAATCTTTCCCGGGCAGACATGAAATTTAAGGTGGGCGAATATTTTGTGTTAATTTTGGTCTGCATCCTGGTTGGCGGACTCTTCACTTGGTTTATAGGAAATAAGAGCATGATTTCAGCTGGGATTGGTGCCATTGGCGGCGCATTCGGTCCGGGTATATACATGAAGTCGCAACAGAAAAAACGCCTTCAAAAATTTAATGATCAATTGTCAGATATGCTTAATCTGATGGTTAATGGTTTGCGCGCCGGGTATTCGACCATGCAAGCCATGGAGGCGATCAGCAAGGAATTACCATCGCCAATTTGTGATGAATTTCGGCGTGTGATTCAGGAAATGCAGATTGGCATTTCAATGGAAACCGCGCTTGACAACCTATTGCGGCGTATCCCGAGCGAAGACCTTGACTTTGTCGTCACTGCCATCAATGTTCAACGGGAGGTTGGCGGTAATCTTTCAGAAATTTTGGATAATATCTCATTTACCATACGCGAACGCGTTCGTATTAAGGGCGAGGTACGAGTGCTTACATCCCAGGTTCGTACATCTGGAAGCGTACTTTCCTTGATCCCGTTTTTTCTCGTTCTTGTTTTGTGGTTTCTTAATCCTGAATACTTAATGTCTGTTACACAAGGTGGTCCTATTATTACTTCTGCCATTATTTGTGTAGTTCTGGGTTTAATATTTACGAGTTACTTTATCATGATGAAGATTGCGGATATCGAGGTGTAAAATGGGCAATATTTTGGGAACCATTGTTGTCATATTAGTTTTGGGCGGGGCGGTGGCGCTTGTCATTGCGGGACTTCGCTATTCCCGTAAGAAACAGGAGGAGGATATTGATCCTGTTATGGCTCGTCTTGCTGAGGCGACGCAACGTGGCGAGACGGTTTCCCTCGAACAAATTGAATTGCAACAGCCTTTTGCAGAGCGAGTACTCCTTCCAATCATGGAAAAAATCGGCGAGATATCAACACGATTTACGCCGCAGAAACTTTTACAGGAGACCACGCTTAAACTCGAACTGGCTGGAAACCCCGGTCGCATAGACGCTGCAACTTTTTTGGCGACCCGTTTTGTTGGCGCGGCAGTTTTTGGCGGCGGGTTATTGATGATTTCCCTTTTATCCGCTACAAAATGGCCGCTTAGCAGGACAGTTCTTGTTGTAGGATTATTTACCGTTATTGGTTTTTTCTTTCCCCAATTGTGGTTGCAGAGTCGGATAAATGCCCGCCAAAACGAAGTGCGCAAGGCGTTGCCCGACGCGCTTGATCTGTTGACCATTTGCGTGGAAGCAGGCTTGGGTTTTGATGCGGCAATGTCGAAGGTTGCTGAAAAATGGGAAAATGAACTATCTGTTATGTTTGGGCGCACCATTCGTGAAGTTCAATTGGGAAAAACGCAGCGTGAAGCATTACGTGATATGGCAGATCGAATTGGTTTGCCCGAATTAACAAGCTTTGTTGCCGCTGTAATTCAAAGCCAGATCCTGGGTGTGAGTTTGGCAAAGGTGCTTCGCATTCAATCTGATCAGTTGCGTATGAAGCGGCGTCAATTTGCAGAAGAGCTGGCTCACAAAGCGCCAGTGAAAATGATTATTCCCATGGCTTTGTTGACTTTCCCTTCCATTATGATTATTCTCATGGCGCCTGCCGCATTCCAGATTGGTAAAGCTTTTGGTCCAATCATGGGAAATTAATATAAAATAAAAACCTACTGCCATCTTTTGGGAGAGGCAGATTTGACAAACTGGTCATATACACTGCATCGTTTGACATTGAGCGCGCTTGACTTGCTTTTTCCGCCTGTTTGCGGCGGCTGCGGCAAGGCTGGCTCTCACTGGTGCGAGGAATGTCAACGGCGCGTCCAAATTTTGAATGGAACTGTTTGTGAAGTATGCGGTCTTCCGCAGGATACTGGCGGGATTTGTGATGCCTGTCGCGCGGAGAGACCGCATTTTCGCGCCTTGCGCGCCTGGGCGGTTTTTGAAGACCCTGTCAGAAAAGCGTTGCACAAATTAAAGTATTATCGCAATTTTTCTATGGGTGATGCGCTTGCGGCTCAAATGGCTGACTTTGTGATAGGTTTGAATTGGCAAGCCGATATGCTGATACCAATTCCGTTAGGTCGGCAAAGAATGAAGGAACGGGGATATAATCAGGCTGGAATGATTGCAGAGCCGCTCGCAATGGCGTTGGACATTGAATTCGCACCGAAGGCACTGGCGCGCCGTAAAGAGACGCGCTCACAAGTTGGGTTGTCAAAACAAGAACGCCAGAAAAACGTCCTTGGGGCGTTTCAAGCAGCGGGGGTAGGCGGAAAAGCCATCCTTGTCTTGGATGATGTCTCCACAACAGGCGCAACTTTATCGTCCAGCGCCGAAGCACTGCTTTCGGCTGGAGCAAAAGATGTATACGCGTTGACAGTCGCGCGCGCATTGCCTCATCATGG
>JAIFKY010000189.1 GCA_020049345.1 Anaerolinea sp. | reverse complement strand
GCGCGGCGCTGCGGCGAGCCAGTTCAAAGGAAGTGGCAACAGTATCCAGCGCGGCTTCGGCGAAGGTAATTTGCCTTGTCGCGCCAGGGTTAAGTTCGAGTTCCAACAGGAGCGAAGGTTGAGGTCCAGGACCATGCTTGGGTCCACCGGTCATAAATACCACGGGAGCAATTCCGCTAGTTTGTCCGGCAAGGATATTCACCAATTGTTGTTGGGTGGGGATGATGGATTGTCCATCAAGCGGGGCAAGCGCGGCACACACTTCCAGTTTGATCTGACGCACAGCGTTGCTTTTGTTGGTCAAAATAACGCGCCCCGCGACTGCGTGAGATTCTGGTACCCAAAATTCAGCCGTGACATACAGGGCTTCGATGGGAACAAAATCGAGGGTTAGGAAGTTTGGGTAGAAGCGTCGGAGTGACGGTTTGGCAATAAAGGTGTTAGGGTCTGTAACAGAGGTGGTATTTTCTGTGAAGCGCAGGTACAGGCGCATGGAGCGCGCGCGCAGACCAAAAGTAGTGGAGAGTGAAACAAAAGCGGGGTCAGCCGCGCCGAGTTCCACCTCCCAAATGTGGTCGTTGATGTAGTCGGGCTGGCAGAGGCGGGCATCCGCTGCCAGAGAGAGGTAAAGCGGGTCGCCGAGATGTAAAGACCAATCGCGCATGGCGCTTATTGTACGAGCGAAATGGCGGGAGGTCAAACAGGTATAATTTAGTTTGGGTAGTTTGATAGTCAATAGTTGGTTAGTTGCCTAGTCAATGGCAAATGACTATCAGACAAACAACTATAAAACTGGCAACTATAAAACTAGGAGACTAACGATGGCTGGACTTTATTTTGAGGAATTTTCTGTCGGACAAAAAATCATCACCGTTGGGCGGACGGTGAGCGAAGGTGATATTTTCAACTTTGCCGGTTTAACGGGTGACTTTAATCAGATTCACACGAATGCGGCGTTTGCCAGCAAGACCCAATTCGGTCAACGCATTGCGCATGGGCTTTTGGGGTTGTCCATTGCAACCGGTTTGATCATGCAAACGGGGTTTCTGGAAGGGACGGTACTGGCTTTCCGTGAGATCAGCGAGTGGAAATTTGTTAAGCCCTTTTTCATCGGCGACACGATTTGCGCCGAGTTGACCATTACAGAAACCAAAGCCCTGCCGCGCATTGGCGGCGGCGCGATTATTGCGGCGATTGTGGTGAAGAATCAAAATGACGAAATATGCCAACGCGGTTCTTTGAACCTGCTGGTGTTGAGCAAGCCGAAATAGATTTACGCAACACGTAGCACGCAATATTCCGTGTTGCGTGTTACGTAAAGAGAAAATCCATGAGTAACGAAGAGAACGATCGATTACGCCGAATTTTAAGATCGGAAGAAGAAACACAGGGGGTCTATAACCCTGCGCCCATTGAACCGCCATCCCAGGTAACTGACAAGTATTATCGCCCCGCATTGGATAAGGACAACATGCCCCTGCCGCGCCGCGTGGATGAAATTGACATGGAAGGCACACGCGTCACGCCCGCGGCGTATCAACCGACAGCAAGAAGCCAACAGCCGCCACCCAACCCTGTTGCGACCGCCACAACTATCCCCCCGCAGCAGCCGCGCGCACAAGGCAATAACCGTCCTTCAATCGTTATCCGCAATCCTTTTTATAATATGGGCTGTTTTTTGCGCGGCTTGATCGTGACAGCTTTTGTGGCGGTCATCATTGGGCTGATCGTCGGCTCGTATTTCGTTTACAAATATTCTGAAATTGCCAGCGACCTGCCCGATGTGGGCGGCTTGCGCGAAAGCGCTTCACAGTTTGAGACCACGCGCATTTTAGACCGCAATGGACAGGTTCTTTACGAAATTCTTGACCCCAACGCGGGACGCCGAACCTACATTCCGCTTTCAGAAATTTCGCCAAACGTGCTGGCGGCGACCATCGCCACAGAAGACAAGGATTTTTACAGCAACCCAGGTTTTGATCCGGTTGCCATTGTCCGCGCGTTGTGGCAGAACTATGTCACAGGCGGGCAGGGCGGCGGCGCATCGACCATCACCCAGCAGTTGGCGCGCGCGCTGATCCTTTCGCCCGAAGAACGCAGTCAACGCACTGCAACCCGCAAAGCGCGCGAGATCATCCTTGCCGCTGAGATCACCCGCCGCTATACAAAAGATGAGATTCTTGAACTGTATCTCAATGAAATTTATTACGGCAACCTGGCTTATGGCGTACAAGCCGCCGCCGAGACCTACTTTGGCAAATCGGCTAAAGACCTGACGATGGGCGAAGCGGCTTTTCTTGCGGGTTTGCCGCAGTCGCCAGCCGTGTATGATATTTACACCAACTCAGAAGCCACGTTGATCCGCCAGCAGCAAGTGCTGGTGCTGATGTTTGAAATGAGCAGTCAAAACGGCTGTATCAAGGTCAGCAACAGCGAAACGCCCGTTTGCATTGACCCCACGGTTGCAACGCAAGCCGCAAACGAAATGAAGGTGTATTCGTTCCACGCGCCCTCGTTTGACGCGAAGTACCCGCACTGGGTTAATTTTGTCCGCGCTCAACTGGAAGAACAATACGACGCGCAGACCATTTATCGCTCTGGCTTTGTGGTGTACACCACGCTCGACCCTGTGTTGCAGGATCAAGCGCAGCAACTGATCACAAATCAGGTCGCCGCGATGGCTGACAACAACACACACAATGGCGCTCTGGTTTCCATTCGCCCATCGACAGGCGAAATTTTGGCAATGGTCGGCTCGCCCGATTTCAATAATGACGCGATTGCGGGACAGATCAACATGGCGAACAGCCCCACCCGCCAGCCTGGATCATCCATCAAACCGTTCACCTACATTGCAGCTTTTGAAAAAGGCTGGACGCCATCCACGCTGATCTGGGATGTGCCAACCCAATTCCCCGACGGCACAAATCCGCCGTACGAGCCGCGCAACTATGACGGCAAATTTCACGGCGGGTTGAGTGTGCGGATTGCGCTCTCCAATTCGTTCAACATCCCCGCAGTGAAGGCTCTGGAATTTGTCGGCATTTATGACGACCCGAACACGCCGCAAAAAGACGGGTTGATCGGCACAGCGGAAAGACTGGGAATCACCACGCTCACCCGCAACGACTACGGACTCTCGCTCACATTGGGCGGCGGCGAAGTCAGCCTGCTGGATATGACCTCAGCTCAGCCTACTCAGTCATCGCCAACGGCGGGCAACGAATGCCTGCTGTCTCCATTCTTAAGATCACAGATTTTGCAGGCACTATCATTTACGAATACAAACCAGAGGCGGGCGAGCAGGTCATCCGCGCCGAACATGCCTACCTGATTTCATCCATTCTTTCAGACAACGAAGCGCGTTCCTTCACCTTCGGACGCAATTCCGCGCTCAACCTATCCTTTCCCGTCGCGGCAAAAACAGGCACCACCAACGACATCCGCGACAACTGGACAATGGGCTACACCCCTGACCTGGCCACCGGCGTTTGGGTCGGCAATGCAGATTACACGCCCATGCTAAACTCGTCGGGCTTAAGCGGCGCGGCTCCGGTCTGGGCGCAGTTCATGGAATTCGCCGTGCCTTACCTTACCAACGGCGCGCCAACCCCGTTCAACCGCCCGTCCGGCATTATGGATAAAATAGTCTGCCGTCTCTCAGGCACAGAACCATCCGACTCATGCGGCTATGAATACAACGAAGTGTTCGCCTCTGATCAGCCTCCGCTTCCGTCAAACCAAGACCTTGCCCGCCGCACCAAAATTGATCTGTGGACAGGGCTCGAAGCATCCGACGCCTGCAAAGGACCAACAGAAGATGAAATGGTTTTGAACGTCACCGACAAATGGGCGCGTGATTGGATGGGAACGGAAGACGGAAAATTCTGGCTGGAAGATCTCGGCTTGCCGCGCAAACCTTATTTTGCGCCAGAGCGCGAATGTAAAGCCGGCGACCCACAGCCGATCATTGAACTCAAATTGAACGACGGAGAAGTCATCACATCTGCCATGCTGGAAATCAAAGGCTCGGCAGGCGCAGACGGCGGATTCAAAAAATGGGTACTTGAGTATGGCTTGGGCGTTGAACCCGCCGCATGGGCAATCCTCAACGAGAGCGACAAAGCCATAGACAACGGCACACTCTACTCATGGAATTTATCCAGCACGCCAAACGGGATCGTTTCACTGCGCCTGACTCTCATTGGCGATAAAACGGAAGTGGAAAAGCGCATCGCGCTAAACCTCAGCCTGCCCATCCCTACCGTGCCTTCGCCTACACCGACGCCTTCGGTGACTCCCGCTCCGCCAACACTCACCCCAACTGAAACCTCCACCCCTGAGATCATCATCCCCTCCGAAACTCCGACTTCAACCGATATTCCAACCGAAGCGCCAACGGCGATCCCATAACTTGTAACGCTTATGGCGCAAGATAACATCTTGCGCCATATTTATTAAAGGCATTTAGTGGTATTCATGCAGACACTTAAAAATAAACTTCCGCTTTGGTTAAAACTTTTATACGGCTCCGGTGACTGGGGACTTTCCAGCATCGGCATGATGCGTTCCATTTTTTACGCGCTCTATCTAACAGATGTGGTCGGCATTGAGCCGAGGCTGGCGTCCATTGGCGCATTGGTCGGCATTGTCTGGGATGCGATCAACGATCCGCTGATTGGGATGCTCAGCGACCGAATGCAAACCCGCTGGGGACGCCGCAGACCATTTCTGCTGTGGTTCGCGTTTCCGTTTGGATTGAGTTTTGTCATCCTGTGGTCTGCGCCAAACTGGGAAAGCCAGATCGCATTGACGGTCTATGTCACGCTGGCGTTCATGATCTCTGATACATTGACAACCCTCGTGGCAATGCCGTACCTTGCCCTAACCCCTGAGTTGACTCGCGACTACGATGAACGCACCACCCTATCCAGTTTTCGGACGGTATTCCAGTTGCTTGCCGCGATAGCCGTTGTAGTTGCCGCGCCCATGCTCGTGGATCAAGTCATTCACGCTGGCGGCACACAGCAACAGGGATTTATGCTCGCAGGCGCGATCTTTGGGATAACTGGCGCATTTCCGCTTTTCTTCATTGGCTGGTTCGTGCGCGAAAAATTCACCCCCGAAAAACAGGTGGATTTGCCGTTTCGTGAAACCTTGCGAATCGCATGGAAAAATATCCCCTTCCGCTACGCCGCAGGCATTTATATGTTCAACTGGTCGGCAGTGGATATGATCGCAATCACCTTTCCGTATTTTCTTTTATATTGGGTGGCTGGGGGAAATTTGCTTGCGAAGATCAACGTGCTGGGCGTGAACCTTGCGCTTGAATCTGCGTTCTTTGGAATCATGATGATTGTCTGTATTTTGTGCGTGCCCTTCTGGCTATGGCTGGCTCGCACACGCAACAAACGCGAAGCCTACATCATCGGCATGATATTTTGGGTCATCGTACAGGGATTGATTTTCACAATTCAACCCGGAGATATGGATTATTTATTACTAATCGGCGCGCTGGCCGGGGTTGGCGTCTCAGCGGCTTATATCCTGCCGGATTCCATTTTGCCTGATGTGATCGAATGGGATGAACTTCGCACGCGCCGCAGACAGGAAGGCGTCTACTACGGCATCCGCACCCTGATCCGCAAGTTGACGGGGGCGCTGGTTATATTTTTCACCCTGCAAGTGTTGGGTTGGTCAGGCTACCAATCGCCGCCAGAGGGCGTCACACAATTCACTCAACCCGACTCTGCGCTGCTCGCCATTCGATTAATGGTTTCACTGGTTGGCGCGCTGATACTCGCTGGGACGATCACGCTGGCATGGTCATATCCGCTCTCGCGCGAAAAATATGAGCGGATTCAAAAATTATTAAAAAGACGCCGTGAAGAGAAGGTATAAAAAACACCAGCCACGACAACGTTGATTGTGTGGCTGGCAGGCTGAGGCGGGGGGCGCGAAGCGAATATCTCTTTTGCTTTATTCAGCATGTCTTTTGTTGGCAAATAAACCAACCGCGTTCAATACTTTTCCATCTTGAATGGCATTTTCGGTCTCAATCACATCTTCGCTTTGATCAACAATTTCATTCTCAACAGGGGTTGCCACGATGAACAATCTACCCCAACTTGAATTGCCATTATTTTCAATGCAGGTTTGCAGAGTCAAATGATACTCGCCGCGATACACATTGTTGAAAAGCTGCTCGGCGGTGCTTGTGGTTTGCGTTTCCAGGTTTTTAAATTCGCTGTAAGGGCTTTGCGGATCCAAAGCCTGATAATGCTGGATGCTTGCCGCCACAAAACTTTCGATGTGACCGTCGCCATAGACCAGGACGATCCGATCGCCTTGTTTGATGTTCGAGAAAAAACTGCCCGCATGGGTGTTGTGCGCCAGCAATCCCACATTCCCAACCTCTGTTGCCATGCTGAATTGCGTGGCAATGGATTCTTCAGTGGAAACAAAGCCAGGATATCCGGCAGGTTGCTGAACTACGGACAAAGCCATCACATTGGAAACGTACACACCGCGCAAAGTGGCGGCGTTTCCATCTGTGACTGTTTCGATAAACGTATTTAAGTTGGGGAGTGAATTTGGAATATCTTTTGCGTACGCCTGTGTGGGGAAAGCAAAAGCGCAAAGCAGGAAGAAAAATAACGCGCTTGCAAATATTCTGTTTTTTAATTGTGAGAGTTGATTTCTGGATGCCATGAGAGTTTCCTTTTCTGAGCATCCAGATTTTTTGCGTTTATAAAACGTTTGAAATCTTGACAGCTCGTTTTCGGCAGCCTGGCGATCATGGCCGTGTGATTACGGCTTTAGACCCATAGCTTTGCGTCCCTGCCTTTTGGCAGGTTTGCGATTTATCGGTACGATCTTTTTTTGATAAGGTTCAAATAAAAACGGGTCTGACTTTTGCCAGACCCGCAGTTGGAAACACAAGGATGTGATCTTCGGCGGTCTGGCGATCCTGGCTGTGTTTCCACAACTTTAGACCCATAACTTTGCGTCGCTGCTTTTCAACAGGTTTGCGATTTATCGGATTTTTCTAAATAGAGTTTAGCACAGACTCAGGCTTTTGTACTTTTCAATTTTGAAACGTTGCCTTTTATTGCTGCAAAGGTACCTTCTCAATAATCGGGGGATTTTGGAGTGAGCAAGTTCTACTTGCGCATTTTCCAAAGTAGAACTTCGGGACTCCGCAATGCTAGCCGAAGTTTTGAGAAGACACCTGCAAAGCCTCAAAAAGATTGGAAGCCTCATCCAGTTTTTTTATTTTAGATCACCGACAACTCTTGATATTCGCCAAAGGTTTCCTTCATCACGCCTACAATCTCGCCCAGCGTGGCGTATGCATGGACACATTCCATGATGTGCGGCATGGTATTTTCTGTGCCAAGACAGGCAATGCGCAACCTGTCCAACGTTTGTCCCACACGCCCATTATCGCGCGTCTTGCGGACTTCGTTCAAACGGGATATTTGCCGTTCATATCCATTCGGATCCATTTTCAAAATTGGAACAGCGAACGGTTTTTCTTCAGCATAAGCATTCACGCCCACGATTTTGCGGATGCCGGTATCTATTTCGCGTTGATACCGATACGCCGCGTCTGCGATCTCGCCCTGGAAGAATCCTCTTTCAATGGCAGGGATCACGCCGCCCATTTCATCGATTCTGCGGAAGTAATCGTACGCCTGCTTCTCCATTCGGTCGGTCTGCGCTTCGACAAAGAAACTGCCGCCCAGCGGATCGACGGTATTCGTCACGCCAGATTCTTCGGCGATGATCTGCTGGGTACGCAGGGCAATGGTCACAGCATGTTCAGAAGGCAGAGCCAGAGCCTCATCCATCGAATTGGTGTGCAGGCTTTGCGTTCCGCCCAGCACGGCAGCCAACGCCTGCAACGCCACGCGGACGACATTATTTTCGGGTTGTTGCGCTGTCAGGCTGGCTCCCGCTGTTTGGGTGTGGAATCGCAGCAGCCATGAGCGCGGGTCTTTCGCCTTGAACGTCTCGCGCATCTCACGCGCCCAAATGCGGCGCGCGGCGCGATACTTGGCAATCTCTTCAAAGAAATCGTTGTGCGCGTTGAAGAAGAACGAAAGTCTCGGCGCAAATTGATCCACATCCATGCCGCGCGCAATTCCCCAGCGGACATATTCCAGACCGTCAGCCAGCGTGAAGGCAAGTTCCTGCGCCGCGGTCGAACCCGCCTCGCGGATGTGATAACCGCTGATTGAGATCGTATTCCACTGCGGAACTTTCTGCGCGCCGAACTCCATCGTATCCACCACCAGCCGCATGGACGGCGCGGGCGGATAAATGAATTCCTTTTGCGCGATAAATTCCTTGAGAATGTCGTTTTGAGTCGTGCCGCGTAATTGATCCAAACGCACGCCCTGGTTTTCTGCGGCGGCAAGGTACATTGCCCAGATGATCGCGGCAGGCGAATTGATGGTCATGCTCGACGAGACTTTATCCAGTTGAATGCCTTCGAGCAAAATTTCCATATCTTTTAGCGAAGAGATCGCCACGCCACATTTGCCAAATTCACCCAAGGCTTCGGGGGCATCGGTGTCGTAGCCCATCAGCGTCGCCAGGTCGAAGGCAATGCTCAACCCCGTCTGACCCTGATCGAGCAGGTATTTGAAGCGTTTGTTCGTTTCCTCGGCAGTTCCGAAACCGGCAAACATCCGCATTGTCCACAATTTACTGCGATGCAGTGTGGGATGAACTCCGCGCGTGTAGGGGTATTCGCCCGGCAGCCCAAGATCGGCGGCGTAATCCAACTCAGCCACATCCAACGGAGAGTAAAGCCGGTTGATCGGCTCGGATGATGTTGTTATGAAATCCTGTTTGCGTTCCGGCAGTTGCGCCAGCGTTTTTTGCAAGGACGATTTCTCCCATTTTTCCAGCGAGCCTTTTAATTCATCCAGTTTTATCCTGTCGAACATGGCGCATCTCCTTTGGCAATGCATAAATTATACATGAGGCGTAGTCTGGTATACTACCAAAAAGTAAAAAGTAATAAGTGAGAAGTGAAAATATGCCCCGTTTTGAAATTGATGTAGACCCCTGTGACCATATTACTGCGGATGCCATTGGCGCCCCAGGTCAGCGTGTTTTCTACCTGCAAGCCTATCAAGAACAACGCACGATCACAATTCTGATCGAAAAGGCGCAACTGCAATCGCTCGCCATCGGCGTTGAACAATTCCTCTCGCAGATCAACCAGCAAAACCCCGACCTTGAAGAAGCGCCGAGTGAATTTTCTGAAGAGCACATGCGAATCCATCCGCCAGTTGACCCGCTCTTCCGCGCCGGTGAGATTGGACTGGGCTACGACAAAGAACGCGACCGCGTTGTGATCTTCACCAAGGAACTGCTCACCGAAGAAGACGAACCCGAGTCCGCCGCGCAGATCCGTTTTTGGGCAACACGCACCCAAATGCGTAAACTGGCGCGCTGGGGCGCAGATGTAACAAATCGCGGACGCCCCCTTTGCTCGCAATGCGGCCAGCCCATGGAGCCCGAAGGTCACTTTTGCCCAAAGAAGAACGGGCACCTACACTGAAATATTGTCAAAAGTCAAAGGTCGAAGGTCGGACCTTTGACTTTTGACTTTTGACTTTTATGACATCCCCACTCGAAAAAATTCAAACAGCACTAACCCTCGGCGAATACGAACTCAAAGGCCAGTTCGTGCTGGGCAGCAACTACACCTTCCTTGTCAACGTTGAATACGAAGGCGTTGAATATCCTGCCGTCTACAAGCCAAGCAAAGGCGAACAGCCGCTGTGGGATTTCCCCGACAACACCCTCGCCCAGCGTGAAGTTGCCGCGTATCTATTAAGTGAACAACTTGGCTTGCACTTTGTCCCCGTCACAGTTCTGCGCGAAGACGGACCGCACGGGCGCGGCTCGCTGCAACAATACGTCAACTATGATGTGGAATATCATTATTTCAATTTCACATCCGAAGACAAAGACCTGCTCAAACCCGTCATGTTGTTTGATGTGTTGATCAACAACGCAGACCGCAAAGGCAGTCACATCTTTTTCGAGAATGACTCGCACAAGTTATATGCCATCGATCATGGACTTTGTTTTCATGAAGAGGATAAATTCCGCACCGTGATCTGGGACTTTGCCGGACAGGCAATTCCAGACGAATTGCTCGCGCCCCTTTCCAAATCTGATAATTGGTCGGACATCCTTGAGTCTTATCTCAGCCCCGAGGAAATCGCCGCGCTCCTGCGCCGCGCCGAGAAACTGCTCACCTCCAAAGTATTTCCACGCGCCCCAAAAGATCGCCGCGCGTTCCCATATCCCCCAATATAAAAGACCATGTCATTGCGAGGGCGCATTTGTTCTTCGCCCGACACTTGCGCCGCGCGCCAGTGCGGTGAGCAATCCCCATATCAAGTTAGGATTGCTTCGTCGGGAAGACCGCCCTCCTCGCAATGACATATTACATAAGGAGACCCCATGCACTACAAACTCGCAATCATCGGCTTCGGCAATGTTGGACAAGGCTTGGCGCAAATCTTGCGCGATAAGCGTGCAAATTTATCACAACAGTTTGGTGCGGACTTTACCATCGTGGCGGTCTGCGATCTGCTCAAGGGCAGCGCCTGCGACCCCAACGGACTCGACCCCGCAACCCTGCTGGATGCCGTAGCCGCAACTGGCAAGATCGAAACAGAGTCCGCTCCGCATCACGGTTGGGACGCACTGCGCACCATCGCCGAATCCGGCGCAGACATCATCGTGGAATTAAGTTACACCGACTTGAAAACCGGCGAACCCGCGCTGACGCATTTGCGCGCCGCGCTGAATGCCGGCAAGCATGTGGCAACCACCAACAAAGGTCCCATTGCTTTGCATTACACCGAATTGAAAAAGATCGCCGATGCCAAAGGCGTGGAGATCGGCGCGGAAGGTACCGTGATGAGCGGAACGCCATCCATGCGCCTCGGCTTGGAATTATTGTCGGCGGCGGGCATCACGCGCCTGCAAGGCATCATCAATGGCACGACCAATTACATCCTCACCCAAATGGAATCCGGCATGACCTACGCGGACGCATTGGCGGAAGCGCAAGCCAAAGGCTATGCAGAGGCAGACCCAACGGGTGATGTGGAAGGTTTTGACGCGGCAGGCAAGGCTGTCATTTTGGCGAACCTTCTCATGGGCGCGTCACTGACGATGAATGACGTAGACCGCACCGGAATTACCGGACTCACCCCGCAAGACATCACATCCGCCGCGGCAAACGGTGAACGCTGGAAACTCATCGGCAAAGTGGAAAAGGTAAACGGTCAGGTCTCTGCCAGTGTACGCCCCACACGCCTGCCGATCACACATCCGCTTGCCTCGGTGGGCGGCGCGACCAATGCCCTCACCTACACCACTGACTTGCTCGGTGACGTGACCCTCATCGGACCCGGTGCGGGACGTTTGGAAACAGGCTACGCCATTTTAGGCGATCTACTGGCGATCCATCGCCGCTTTGGGAAATAGAAAAAATTTCTACAAAAAAAACATTTTTCAACCACAAAGGAAACAAAGGG
>JAIFKY010000089.1 GCA_020049345.1 Anaerolinea sp. | reverse complement strand
ATCTTGATGGGCTTCATGCTTTACAAACTCGGCGTGGATATTCAATTCAAGATTTCGGTTTTCTTCGGTTCGGATAACCCCGCCCACGCGCTCTGGATCATGACGATGGCGAAGTTGTTCAGCCGCGACGATGGCACATCTCCGCTGATCGGTTTCAACTGGTCGAACTCGATCAACAACGAGACGATGGAAATCGCCGCTGAATTTCGCAAGTCGCTTGGCTTTGAACAGGTTGTGCGTTTCGAGCATCACATCACTGAGCCGCAGAAAAATATTGTCATCCAGCCGTACAATCGCCGCGCTGAACTGGTTCAAATTGCCGACCACGTGGCGAACATCGCCGCGAAACACGAAGGCGGTGACCCCGAAGTGGATGTGACCCGCGCCCATATCTCCGACATCCTCGATTACTTCCGCGCGAAGGACGAAGTCATTGCCAGCGGCGATTGGGAGAATCTGCAAATCAACTACCTCGATAAAGTGGACGCCTGCAACCGCACCGCCTGGGCGTTGACCGAAAAGGGCTTGAGTTTTGTGGCGGCGAGAAACTTACACAAGTAATTAGTAAATAGTAATTGGAGATTAGTAATTGGTAATTACCATTTACCAATTACTAATCTCCAATCTCCCAAGGAATCCTCATGATACCCTCCCGAATGTCCACCTACCTCCGCGAGCGACTGCCCGAATCCGCATGGGACAAACGCCTCGTCCGCGATGGAAATTTGTGCTTCCTCGAATTTGACTCCACCGACGTGGATCAACTCGCCCGTCTCGGCATCGCCGTGGATGCGCTAGGTCCGTACCGCGTCGTCTGTATGTGGGATGAAACATCCGCGCTCGAAATCGGCGGCTACCTCGTCGTGGATAATCTCGCGATGGGCAAACCCTCGATGGGCGGCATCCGCATGTTGCCCGAGGTCACGCCCGCCGCAATCCACAACCTCGCGCGCGGCATGACTCTCAAGAACGCCGCGGCGCATCTGCCGTATGGCGGCGGCAAATCAGGCATCGTCGCTGAGCATGGTCTCACGCCCGAACAGCACACCGAAGTCGTGCGCGGTTGGGCGCATCTCATCTATCGCTACCGCGATATTTATCTGCCTGGTCCCGATGTCGGCACCAACGACGCGGACATGAAAACCATTGCCATCGAAAACGGCATTGACCATGCGCTCTCCAAACCCGCCGACATGGGCGGCAATCGCATCGACCAACTCGGCGCGGCGGCAGGCGGCACGGTCATTTGTCTCCAAGCCCTGCTCGAAGAATTGCCACGCCTCAAAGTCCTTCCGCAATTTGACTCGCTGACTATCCCTGATGAAGTGACGATTTTGATTCAGGGATTCGGAGCAGTCGGAGCACATTCTGCGCGCATCCTCCGCGACCGAATGCCTGCGGCGAAAGTCATCGGCATTTCCGACGCTGACGGTTATCTCTACGACCCAAGCGGATTGCCGCTCGATGAGCTTTTTCAACGCTGGCAGAAAGACGGCATTGTCACGCGTCGCTATTTCATGGAGCAAATGTCCGCGGGGAAAGTTGGCACGCTCAAATATTCCACCGACCCCAACGACTTGTTGCGCGAAAGCGCCTTCTGTTTGATTCCCGCCGCGCCCATCGCCAACCCAACGACTTGTTGCGCGAAAGCGCCTTCTGTTTGATTCCCGCCGCGCCCATCGCCAACTATCTTGACATTGACGCCGCGTCCAAACCCGCCATGACCGTGGATCGCATGGGACGCTGGATCGTCAGCGTGGAAGGCGCGAATACCTACTCGCCTGATCCCGCCCGCAAGACTGCGCGCGCCCGCATGGAGCAAGCCGTCTATCGTCAGCGCGGAACATTGATCGCCACCGATTATTTGGTCAACTCTGGCGGCGTCATTTTTGCGGCGCAAGAGAAGTTGATCAAGACTCCCGACGAACTTCGCATCCCGAAGGAAATGCTTGGCAATCCCGAAGCCGTGGATGGCTGGCTGAAATCTCATGCCTCCGAATTCGCCGCCCTCGCCGAACAACGCCGTTTGGCTGGCGACAAACACCGCGAAGAAGCCTTGCGCCACAACATGCGCGAACTGGTAGATTTGCTCATCGCCGACCCTGATACGTTGCCATGTCATGCCGCCGAAAGAATCAGCGTCCGCCGCATCGCATCCAAAGAAAGCGGGCGCACCGCCGCCGACCTGATGGAATCCCTGCCGACCATCGAAGTCACCTGTTCGTTGCAGGAAGCCGCCGCCAAACTCGTCGAAGCGGGTAGTCCGATTCTCGCGGTAGTTTCATCGGCAAATGAGATTGCTGGCGTGCTCACCGAATGGGACATTACCCGCGCCACCGCGCAAGGCGTCCCTGATTCCACGCCGAATGCCGAAGTGATGACAAAGCAGATCGTCACCTGTCCGCCCGAAGCGGGCATTCTTGAAATGGTTCACCTGCTCGAACTCCATAAAATATCCGCCATGCCCGTTGTGGAAAATGGCGCCGTGCTTGGCATGGTCAGCGCTGATTTGCTGGCAAAGAAATCACTGGCGAAGTTGTTGCAAACACAAAATTAGACACAATCTGTGTAAGAACTTAGAAGTTAAATTCTTACACAAAAAGTAAAAATAATCTTCACCACAGAGATCGCAGATGAACGCAGATAAAAGTGATTCAAGTGGGTGAGAGATTGTTTAATAAGCCCGCTTTTTGACCGTAAAGGCACGAAATTTCAAAGTCTCGAAGGGAAAAACTTTGTGGCTTTGTGTCTTGGTGACTTCGTGGTGAAGTTATTAAGCAGTCTCTAAATCTTTTTCGGCTTGTCCGAGTTAGGTAGGAAGAAACATCTCGCAGTAAAATATCTGCGGGATGTTTTGTTTAACCTTATTTGAAATCACCGTTATAATTGACTTTGTGTTATTCTTCCAAATAATATCTAATTTGTCACTTGTAATTTCTTTAGACTTTCAATCAGGAGAGTGTTATGGAATCTTTTATGCGTGAAGCGGCTTCTGTAAATGTAGCGGCAAGTTTACGTGAACTGCGTGAATCGCGCGGTATTTCAATGCGGACACTCGCTACAAAGAGCGGGCTTTCTGCCAATGCGTTAAGCATGATTGAACGCGGCAAAACGTCCCCTTCTGTCAGTACGCTTTATAAATTGGCTGACGCGCTTGGAGTTTCGATTACAGCCTTCTTTAGCGTGGAGAACGAAAAAAAGCAGGTTGTTTTTTTGAAGTCAGATGAACGTATGCATATGTCTTTTACGCGCGGTGTTTTTGAAGGGCTGGGCGGGGCGCAGTTCTCTGGGCGTGTTGAACCTTTTATGCTTACGTTGGAATCAGGCGCTGCAAGCGGACCGAGTACCATTGTTCACTCGGGGCATGAGTTTGTTTTTTGTCTGCGTGGAAAATTGGAATACCAGGTTGACAGGCAGTTTTTTCACTTGGAAGCAGGCGACAGTTTGCTGTTTGCGTCCAAGTTAAAGCACAAGTGGAAAAACACAGGCAATACCGTGACCACTGCATTGGTTATTATTTCAGGGTTTGAAGAAGGCGAACAGCCTCATGCGATGCATTGGAAAAATGGCGGGAGCGAGGGGGATGGATGAATTATGAAGGATGAAAAATAAAAAACGCCACCCTAAATTGGGTGGCGTTTTTTATTTTAGCTGTAACTACCTGATTTTCTTACGCGTACATTCCCCAATCCAACGCAGACGGGTCTTCCATCATTGAGAAGTCCCACATATCCATACCCATCTCAATGTTGACGGGCATGTTTAATCCTTCCACGGCTTTTGCCTTGGTCATTTCAATCATTGCCGGACCGTACGGACAGAAAGGCGTGGTCAGGATCATTTTCACATGACCAATGCCGCTTTCGTCAATTTCAACATTGCGGATCAATCCCAACTGGATGATGTTCATTCCAATTTCAGGATCAATTACTTCCGAAAGTCTTGCGCGAACTTCCTGTACGCGTTCAGGGTGTGTTTGGTGAATAGTCCACTGGATTTCCTTGACTTCAGAGTCACTCATTTTGGCTCCTTTAATAAATTTGTTTTTATTTCAATTGGTTGGATAACATACGTGCAATGCGCGGCGCCGCTTAAAATGCACTGCACTTTGTTGATGGGTAAAGCCAGCATTTTGGATATCAAAGTTTGGTCAACTGTGCAAACTTCGGGATGGGCAATGCCAATTTGATAATAAGGGCAGGAAATTTCATGGATCTCATACTGCCCGTCTTTCTTTTCCCATTGAACATTAAAACCTTCGTGCGCCAATATCTCCTTGACGAAGTCAAGACGTTCTTCCATACTTAGGTTTTGCACATCGCTTGAATATTGACTGACAAGATCTTCAGCAATTTGATTAAATAAATTCGCAACCACAGGCCCCGGCATCGTATCTTTCATCTGCGATAACAGCCGCGTGGTAAGCTGCATGTAGCGGGTAGGGAAGCGTTCCATACCTTCGTCGGTTAGAACATAAACCAAGCGCGGGCGCCCCACACCATGCCGCTCTTCCTGACCCTCCACCAGACCCTCCATTTGCAGGTTGGTTAAGTGATGACGCACGGAAATGGGATTAATACCGACCGCCTCAGCCAGCATGATAATGGTTGAGCGTGGCTTCTGTAATAAAGTTTGTAATATCTTATCGCGCGTTGATTTCATAAGGTGAGTATAACCAACTCGTCAGAGTTTGTCAATATACTAGAATATTATCATAAATATTGACATATTTATTTGACCCTGCTATAATGTCACCTTAATTGATAAAAACGCCAGAAGTGGCTTACACAGTACCGCATAGGCGGTGAATTCTAGGAGCTTAAGGTATGTCGCAACTCGAAATAAAGAACCTGCACGTAAGTATTGAAGACAAGGAAATTCTCAAGGGTCTTTCGCTGACCATAAATCAAGGCGAAGTTCATGCCATTATGGGTCCCAACGGCACGGGCAAGTCTACGCTTGCTTATACATTGATGGGTCACCCCAATTACACCGTAACCGACGGCGAAATAATCTTCAAAGGTCAAAATATGTTGGAACTTGAGCCAGATGAACGCTCACGCGCTGGCATCTTTTTGGCTTTTCAATATCCGGTTGCCATTCCTGGCGTAACTGTGGCAAATTTCCTGCGTACCGCGTTGAATGCCCGCCGCCGTGCCGTCAACCCAGAAGATAAAGGGATATCCATTCTTGATTTTCGCAAGATGCTCAAGGAAAAAATGGACATGCTCAAAATGGATCACGCGTTTGCGGGTCGTTACCTCAACGATGGTTTTTCGGGCGGAGAAAAGAAACGCGCCGAAATTTTGCAGATGGCAGCCCTCAAACCCGAGATTGCCATTCTGGATGAAACTGATTCAGGATTGGATATTGACGCGCTTCGCATTGTTTCGGAAGGTGTCAACACACTTTCCGGTCCCGAGCTTGGGGTGCTGGTCATTACGCATTATCAACGCCTGTTGAATTACATCAAACCGAATTTTGTCCACATCATGCTGGATGGGCGCATCGTCGAATCTGGCGGGCCCGATCTTGCCTTGCATCTCGAAGAGCAGGGGTATGACTGGGTGCGTGAGAAGTACGAGGAAACGGCTGAGGCGTAGATTCTCTTTATTAAACGGTAGCAAGTGAAGGTTCGTTTTAAGCGGACCTTCATCAGATAAAAAATGGTGAAACCAATGGCTGAAGATACAAAACTTAATGAAGACACCAAAATCCTCGACGAAATTGGTGATTACAAATATGGATTTCATGATCGTGACGATAATTATGTATTCAAATCTGAAAGAGGTTTGAGTCGTGAAGTTGTGGAAAATATTTCTCGCATGAAAGGCGAGCCGCAGTGGATGCTCGATTTCCGCTTGAAGGCTCTGGAGCATTACCTTGCGCGCCCCATGCCCAACTGGGGACCTGACGTTTCAAACCTTGATCTTGATAATATTTTTTACTACGTCAAACCGACTGAGAAAAGCGAAAAGAATTGGGATAATGTTCCTGATGACATCAAAAATACGTTCAACAAATTGGGCATCCCCGAAGCCGAACAGAAATTTTTGGCGGGTGTGGGCGCTCAGTATGAGTCCGAGATGGTGTATCACTCAATTCTCGAACACCTTGAAAAGCAGGGCGTCATTTTCCTTTCCATCGAAGATGGACTTAAGCAATACCCTGATTTATTCAAGGAATACTTTGGTACGGTTGTACCAATTGAAGATAATAAATTTGCCGCGTTGAACAGCGCGGTTTGGTCAGGCGGATCGTTTGTTTATATTCCAAAAGGCGTGAAAGTGGATTTGCCCTTGCAGGCATATTTCCGCTTGAACACTGCCAACGTTGGTCAGTTTGAACGCACACTCATCATTGTAGACGAAGGCCCTCAATACACCACCAACTCCTTTCACTCTGGCGTGATCGAGATCGTCGTCAAGAAGGGCGCGCGCTCGCGTTATTCGACCATTCAAAACTGGTCAACCAATGTTTTCAACCTCGTAACGCAACGCGCAATGGTTTTTGCGGATGCCTCTCACGAATGGGTGGATGCGAACCTCGGTTCAAAACTCACCATGAAATATCCATCCTGTTATTTGATGGAGCCAGGCGCGCATGGCGAAATGCTTTCGATGGCTTTTGCAGGACCTGGACAAACTCAAGATGCGGGTTCCAAGATGGTGCATTTTGCCCCGAACACGACCAGCAAAATTGTATCTAAGTCTATTAGCAAGGGCGGCGGACGCGCTTCTTATCGTGGTTTGGTCAAAGTCTACAAAGGATCAAAAGGCGTCAAATCGAATGTGGTTTGTGATGCGCTTTTGCTTGACCCCAAATCCCGTTCAGATACGTACCCAACCATCGAAATTGACGAAGACGATGTCACCATCGGTCACGAGGCTTCGGTCTCCAAAGTTGGTGAAGAACAGCTCTTTTATCTCATGTCTCGCGGCTTGAGCGAAGAGGAGTCCACTGGCATGGTTGTGGCTGGCTTTATTGAGCCGCTCGTCAAAGAACTGCCCATGGAATACGCTGTGGAAATGAATAGATTAATTCAACTACAAATGGAAGGCTCGATCGGTTAGAAACGTCAAAGGTCGAAGGTCAAAAGTCAAAGACCTTCAACCTTCGACTTTCAACCTTTGACTCTCGGAGTTTACATGCAAGAGAAACCCAAAGTATCTGTTACTCGAACTCGACGTGATTCGGCCGCAAAGGAATTTTCCTTCACGGCTGATTCCATCCCCGTTGGCGGGCTGAAAGATGTCCGCGCAAAAGCGTGGGATGCGTTCACAAAATTTTCCATGCCCATCACCACTGACGAGGCTTGGCGGCGTACCGACTTAAGGTTATTGCCTGCGTCTGATTTCAAAATCCCCAAAGCAGGCGCGTTTGAAGATTTACCTGTTGTGCCAGAAAACCTGCTCAAGCCGTTGACCGGTGAACAGCACGGCGGACAGATCACACTCCTGCCAGGCGGCTCACGCGTGGAACTCGATCCTGATCTGGTCTCGAAAGGCATTATCTTCACGGATATTCTCACCGCCGAGCGCGAGCACCCTGAACTGCTCAACAGGCTGATCGGCACAGTTGTCAAACCCGAAGACGGCAAGTTTGCCGCATTGGCTTCAGCGTTGGCGCAAAATGGAATTTTGCTTTACGTTCCAAAAAATGTAAAAGTGGAAACCCCGCTTCACTCCGTCCTTTGGGGACCTGGCGTGGATTTGGCTCACTTTTCGCACCTGGTCGTCTATGTGGATGACGGCGCCTCGGTCACGTATGTCCACGAGGCTGCTTCGCCCGACGAGTCTGGTCACGCCATGCACGCTGGCATTGTGGAAATTCATGTCGGCAAAGACGCCAATTTACGCTTTGTAGAGTTACAATCATGGGGTCGCCATGTCTGGAACTTCTCTCACGAGCGCGCTCATGTTGATCGCGGCGGAAATTTGGACTGGATTTTTGGCGCAGTCGGTTCGCGTCTGACAAAAAACTTTTCAGACCTTGATCTTGCAGGCGAAGGCGCACAGGGACGCATGTCTGGTTTTTATTTCACCGACGGAACGCAGCATCTCGATCACGACACACAGCAGAACCACCTCGCTCCACACACCACCAGCGATCTATTATTCAAGGGCGCGTTGAAAGGCAAGAGTCGCTCTGTGTGGCAGGGCATGATCTACGTGGCGCCTGGCGCGCAAAAAACAGATGGCTATCAAGCCAATCGCAACCTGATCCTCGACGAGGAATCGCGCGCAGATTCGATCCCCGGCTTGGAAATTCTTGCAGACGATGTTCGCTGTACGCATGGCGCAACTGTTGGCAAACTTGAGAAGGAACCATTGTTTTATCTTAAGTCACGCGGCATTCCGCAGGCGGATGCGGAGCGTTTGGTTGTGGAAGGTTTCTTCGACCCGATCATGCAGCGCATTCCATTTGAAGGTGTGCGCGAGAGATTCCAGCAGGCAATTCAGGATAAGTTACTCGCAGGATAAAATGTAAAAACCATCAGATGGGATTAAGTTGATGGGCAGTACCAACTATCAGTTAAGTAAAGAGGCGAGGGCGTCTCTATAATCCAGAACAGGATGTGAGTCATGACTGAGAAATCGAATGTGAAAGAAAAGGCGGCGGTCAAACCTAACGTTGTGGAAAAAATAACTTCGAAGTCAAATATAAATGCTGCACCTACAAGGAAATTAATGACAAAGCCAGAACCCAAAGATACATCTGTTATTGAAACGTCAAATTCAGCAAAGTCGTCGTCAAAACTTGCAGTAAAGCCTGCAACGCCTGTGGTGAAGCGAGTGATTAACCCCTTGGTGGCGCGACGTCCCATCAAACGTTCACAGCGTGCCAATCAATTCACTTATATGAAGGCGCCTGGTCTTGAACATGCGTTTGAGGTCGGCGACACTGTTGAGGTGTTTTGTGACCATGAAAAGAGTCGCGAGCGGATTCGCGGCTGGGTGAAGGGCATTGTGGTGCAGGTGGATCATAAAATGGTGGCGGTGCAATTTCGCTCCAATGTTTATTTAACCGATGGGTGGATGGTGCCAGATCGAATTCTTTGGTATCCGGTAAACTCGGAACATATTCGCGCTGTGGCTGGTAAAAAAGTAGCGAAAGATAAAAAAGATTTTATTCCAGATTATTAACAGATCAGTAAACACGCGACTGCATGTTTACTGATTCATACCCTCATGACACTTAACTTAACTGAAATTCGAAAAGACTTCCCCATCCTTGATCGTGAATTGCGCGCAGGCGTATGGCTAACCTATTTGGATTCGACTGCCACTTCACAAAAGCCTTTGGCGGTAATTCAAGCGATGGATGATTTTTATCGCAAATTCAACGCGAATATTCATCGCGGCGTGCATACGCTTGCTGAAGAATCAACTGCGATGTATGAAGGCGCGCGCGAGCGGATCGCAAAATTTATCAATGCCGCTTCGGCGCGGCAGGTGATTTACACACGCAACACAACTGAGTCCATCAATCTGGTGGCGTACAGTTGGGCGCGCGCAAATTTGAAGCAGGGCGATCTTGTCATCCTGACTGAGATGGAACATCATAGCAACCTTGTTCCCTGGCACATGCTTCAAGCCGAGCGCGGAATTGAATTGGATTTCATTCCGGTGACGGAAGAAGGTTTGCTTGATCTGGAGATCTACAAAACGCTTCTTGATCGCCGCCCGAAGTTGGTCTCGTTCACACACATGTCCAATGTCCTCGGCACGATCAACCCCGCCGCAGAGATTATCCGCTTGGCGCATGAAGCGGGCGCGCTTGCGCTGGTGGATGGCGCGCAATCTGCCCCGCATTTGCAAGTGGATGTGCAAGCCCTTGATGCGGATTTCTTCGCTTTTTCGGCGCATAAAATGTGCGGACCAACCGGCATTGGCGTGTTGTATGGCAAGGCTGCGTTACTTGAATCCATGCCGCCGTTTTTAGGCGGCGGCGATATGATAAAAGAAGTCAAGTTGCGCTCATTCCGCGCCAACACATTGCCGCATAAGTTTGAGGCAGGCACTCCCGCAATTGCAGAAGCAATCGGCTTCGGCGCAGCCGTAGATTACCTGACCAACCTTGGCATGGATAATATTGCCGCGCATGAACACGAGATCACCGAATACGCGTTGGAACGTTTGGAAGAAATCCCTGGCGTGAAAGTATTTGGACCCTCTGCCGATAAAAAAGGCGGCGTTGCATCCTTCACGCTTGAAGGTATTCACCCGCATGATGTGGCGCAAATTTTGGATCAGAGCGGAATTGCCGTGCGCGCAGGCCATCATTGCGCCCAGCCTTTGCACGAGAAATTTGGAATTCCCGCCACCAGCCGCGCTTCTTTCTATTTGTACAACACAAAAGATGAGGTGGATTTACTGGTGAATGGGATATATAAAGTTAAGGAGATGTTTAGTTAGTTTACTGGTTTTTTTGTTGACTGGTTTTGCTAGTCAACCAGAAAACTAGAGAACTGGCAGGCTAATTATTATGGACGACCTCTATCGTGAAGTAATTATTGAGCATTATAAAAACCCATCGTATCGCGGAAAACTTGATCCGCATGATATCTCGTTCGCGGATAATAATCCCTTATGCGGTGACCATATCCAAATTGATTTGCGTATAGGCGCTGATGGCGTGGTGACCGATGCCCGCTTTGATGGTCACGGGTGCGCCATCTCACAAGCCTCGGCTGATTTATTGATTGAATCCATTATTGGCAAATCACTTGAAGATGTAAAAAAACTCAACAAAGAATCAGTCCTTGAATTGTTGGGCATTGAACTTGGTCCCGTCCGCTTGAAATGCGCGTTGCTTTCGCTGAAAGTCTTGAAGGCAGGTGCTTATGGGTTGCATGAGGCGGGCGACGAGTTGGTGGAATAAAACCCCATGTTTAATTATGCAACTCTTGGTGAATCGAAAATCGAATTTGTTGAAATCGCCCCCGCCTCAGAGCTTCCAAATGGTGAGCGGTTATTTGTTGAAGTTGGCGATAACCCCATTGTCATCTTTAATATCGCAGGGCAATTCTTTGCAATTGGCGATATCTGCTCCCACGACGACGGCCCGTTGGGTGACGGGGTGATTGAAGGTCATAATATCGTTTGTCCGCGTCACGGCGCGGAATTTGATGTGCAGACGGGTAAAGCCATGTCTATGCCCGCAGTAATTGATATTCCCGCATACCCTGTTCAAATAAAAGATGGAACAATTTTTGTAGGCATACCCAAAGAATAAAAAAATCGGAGACCTTGGTCTCCGATTTTTTTATTCTCACCTCTCAAACTTCCCAACAATTCTCAAAATGTCGAAGCCTTCCGCAAAAGGGACTTCTGCCAGCGCGCCATGCCGCACCATAATGGAGCGGGTCAGTTCGCTGTTGAAATAATACCTATCGCGATACGTTTCATATTCTGAGAGCGCCTCCACTTTTTTCTTAACGTCCTCTTCGCTAACTTCCACTAAGAAGTGCGGAAAGAATCCATACGAAGAACGCACGACATCAAAACCTAAAACGGTGATACCGCGAAAGGCTCGCAGGGCTTCATCGGTCATGGTTAGATGATCCTGGTGAACATCCTGTTTTGAATGAACGAAGATCAAGTCCGGCTGGAAATCTCGGCGGAGTTTTAGGAAGTATTCCAAAATTTCCTGCCGTGCATCGGGAAAAACGCGAGTGATAAAGGGTCCGAAGACGACTTTTTCCTCAGGTACTCCCAGCGCCTTCATGGATTTGAGATGCTCGCCTTTTACATTTTTCAGATCAGGGTTTTTTTGATTATCCGAGAGCGTGACGCATAATATTTCTGTTTGTTGAACAATGTGGTGAATCAAAGCGCCGCACCCAATTTCAATATCATCAGGGTGCGCGCCGAGGAAAAGGACTTTTTTGCCGAAGAAGTTCATGATTGGTAAATGGTAGTTGGTGATTGGTAATTACTATTTACCAATCACCAACTACGGCTCTATTTTGTCGCCAAAATACCGCCGACAACTTTGGTCATCACCAATTTGCCGTCACGGTCAAACCACTTCTTTGCCACGGCTTCGATCTTGCCGATCAGAACTTCATATTCGTCAGCGCCATTGAACATGGAAGTCCACAGTTTGCGGTCTTCGCCAAGCGAAGCGCGGACATAATCCATGAATGGCGCAACTTCGGGGAAGGTCAGGTGATTCTCAAATTTGTGTAATTCAGTTTTGGCGAAAATTTTGCTGATGGTGTTGAAGATATCGCCCTTGAAGCGTGAAGAACCGGGCATGGGCGGAATGGTTGCGTTGGTGGCTTCTTTGATAATGTCGTAAAACATCTGTTTGTTCTCAGGCAATGGACCGGAGACAAAAAGCCGTCCGCCAGAATTCCCCGAAACTGCATCGGGACCGCGAAGCACCCGATGAGCCTCACCAAATGTAAAGTCGAGGTCTGAGGCGTAATAAATGGCAAAGGCGCTGGTACACAGGTCAAATGTATTGTCCGCAAAATTGAACGGCTGGTTGAAATCCAAAAATTGGAAATCAATATCCGCGCCAACTTTTTTGTTTTTCTCGCGCGCCTTGTCGAGCAATTCCTCCGAGAAATCGCCGCCCGTGATCTTTGCCTCGCCTTTTGTGTATTCATTAAACAGAAAGGATAACTTGCCCGCGCCACAGCCGACATCGAGAATTTTCATGCCAGCCTGCGGTTTCAGCAATTCGTTTGTCCAAACATCAATATTGGCTGAACCATATTTTTCGTGAATGTCAATCCGCATGAGCAGGTCTTTGCTGGGTTCCTGATAATCAATTTTCATTTGTCTCTCCTTGAAAGTATTGGAAGATTATACCAAAATCAAATCAAAATTCACTCGCTGAATTTTGCGGGCGTTTTCAAAAGCCATGATAAAATTCGCGCACTGGAGTCACTATGGCGAGCAAAATACAATCTGTAAAAGGCACACGAGAATTTTATCCCGAAGAAATGGCTTTGCGTAATTTCATTTACGAAAAAGTTGGCGCGGCCGCGCGTTCTTTCGGCTATCAGGAATGGGATGCGCCGTTCATTGAATCAATCGATCTTTACGCGGCAAAGTCTGGTGAAGAACTTGTAAAAAAACAATCCTTCACCTTTACTGACCGCAGTGGAGATTTTGTCACCCTGCGCCCTGAACTTACCCCAAGTCTGGCGCGCATGATTGCAGCGAAACAAGGCGAGTTGACTTTTCCTGTGCGCTGGTGGTCGTTTGGCCCGTTCTGGCGTTACGAACAGCCGCAAAAGGGACGCAGCCGCGAATTCTTTCAGTGGAATATTGACATGCTTGGAGTCAGTTCGCCAGAAGCAGATGCGGAATTGATCGCAGTCGCGGCAACCTTCCTGCGCTCGGTCGGACTCACTCCTGAGTTGGCTACTGTTTATGTGAATAATCGGCGGCTGATGGATTCTGAATTTGACGCATTGGGCATCCCGCAAGACAAACGATTGGATGTCTCAAACATGGTAGATCGCCGCTCCAAAATGGAATCAGCCAAGTGGGATGCCTACGTGCTCGAAGGCGGCATCTCACAAACTCAACTTGATGGCTTGAAAGACATTCTAGGCAACTTTGATCTGTGGAAAAAGAGCGACGAACTTGTGCGCTTGTTTGCCGCCCTCGAAGCCCTGGGCGTGAAAGAGTATGTCAAATTTGATCCAAACATCATGCGCGGACTTTTGTATTACACTGGCACAGTCTTTGAAGCCTTTGATACCAGCGGTTCTGTCAAACGAGCCATCTTGGGCGGTGGGCGTTATGACAACCTGCTCGCTGATGTTGGCGGACAGCCGCTCTCAGGTGTTGGCTTTGCAATGGGTGACGTGGTGATGGGAATTGTCCTGCAAGAAAAGGGATTACTTCCTGAATTCATCCCAAGCCCTGCGCCTGTCCTCGTGACGATTTTCAACGAGAGTTTGTTACGCGAGTCCTATTCACTTGCCGCCGAGTTGCGCCGCGCTGGCATAAATGTGTTGTGCTATCCTGAGCCTGTTAAATTGCAAAAACAATTCAAATTTGCCGATAAGATGAAAGCGCGCATCGTTCTCACAGTGGGTCCCGATGAAGCGGCGAATGATCAGGTGGCGATCAAAAATCTGATGAACGGCGAACAGGTCACAGTGAAGCGCGAAGCGGTCGCAGAATCGATTCAAAAAATCCTTGCAGGTGTCATATCCTAATGATATAATGCCACTCGCTTCAAACATGGAGCCTGTAGCTCAACGGCAGAGCGCTACACTGTGGCTGTAGATGTTGAGGGTTCGAAACCCTTCAGGCTCCCACCAAAACTCCGAGGTCTTTAAGACCTCGGAGTTTTTTTCGAGTAAAATAGTCCCCATGTCTCAAACAATCAACGTACTTTTTCTTGCCGCAGAAGCCGAGCCTTTTATAAAAGTAGGCGGGCTGGGTGACGTCGCTGGTTCTTTACCGCGCGCCTTACGCGCCCTTTCTAATGACGACATTAAACTGGATGTGCGGCTTGTTTTGCCGTACCACCCCGCAGTAAAAGCGGATAACTTAAAACCAGTGGGGATGTTTTCGCTCGCGCACGGCAACGATGAGATTCAAGTTGAGGCGTTTGAAACCTCATTGAATGGTATGCCGGTTTATTTTATCGGCGGCGATCCGATCCGCGCCAATGGGTCGGTGTATTCATCGAATGCCGGATTGGACGCTGAAAAATACGTTTTCTTTTCCCTTGCCGCGTTGGAATTATCACGCTACATCAACTGGCTTCCAGACGTTATTCACGGAAATGA
>JAIFKY010000070.1 GCA_020049345.1 Anaerolinea sp. | reverse complement strand
GCGTGGTTTCGAGGTTGGCATTCATGGTTTGAAGCACGATGGGAAACTATTTAGTTCGCGCGCAAAGTTTGAACAAAGCGCAGTCAAGATCAACCGCTACCTAAAGGATTTTGACGCAGTCGGATTTCGTTCGCCGCTTACCCATCGCAATCCCGAATGGATGCAATCTCTTGATATTGAATACGATCTCTCGTTTTTTGACGTCGATCCCTTTGAGCCAATTCCTGGCGGAACAATGAGCATCTGGCCGTTCTTCCTTGGAAGATTCGTTGAATTACCGTATACCTTGATACAGGATTACACCCTTACTACAGTGCTCCGAGAATCTACCCCGCGACTGTGGTTGGAGAAGGTGAATTTTATTGAAAAAAATCAGGGCATGGCGCTTCTAAATTCACATCCTGATTACTTAAGGTTTCAAAATACATGGGATGTGTACCATCAGTTTTTGACGGCGATGAAAGAACGTGAATGTTATTGGCGCGCGTTACCCAGCGAAGTTGCGCGGTGGTGGAAACAACGTCAAACATCTTCGCTGTCGCAGGATATGACCGAGATATGTGTAAATAAGCCTGAGATGTGCGCTCAGTTATTCTCTAATCAGCAGCCTGAATGCTTAAATCATCTCCAGTGATTTTTATGTTTTTCAGCGCGGCAAAACTCAACTGTGAAGACTCAAGATTGTATTTTCCCGTGACCCGTTCAAACAATGCATGGTACCCCGCTTTTATCATGGCATCCCAATTTAAGCCGAGCAGGTTTGCGATATTGTGTATCGCTTCCACGCTTTCGCCCTCGATCTCTATAAACTCTCCGTAGGGTAATTCGTCCAGCATGATGTGCGTATCATTTAATTCATAGGTGGCGCGGAATTTTTCGTAGAATACCACAGCCTCATACCCCAGCGCTTCCAAAAACTGTTTGGCGCTTTCAAAATCTTCGACTACAAATTCAATTTCCTGGCGACTCAGGACGCCGCCTTCTTTTTCCACGCTTGGACCTTTGAAGGTGAAGCGTGCCTTTTCATCCTGCCTTAATCGCAGGACGCGGTAGGAGCGTCTTAGGTCGCTGTTTGCGTTGTCGAAACGCAGGTTGGTTTCGTGAGTACGCGGTTGAATCAATTGCGCCTTCAACTCTTGAAGGCGCAATTCGATCTTTCTTAAATCTCGTATGTAAAACTTGGCTTCCGTTTCTTGTCCGTTCATGTTTTACCTTGACTGATAATTATAGGTGACAGTCACTTTTAAAGTGACTGTCACCTTATTTAATTTAATGCACGCTCAACAAAGTCTGTCTTTGCTCTACGCTCTCGCCGGCTTTCACGCGTACGCGCCCCATGATTCCGTCTCGCGGGGCTTTGAGCTCGTTTTGCATCTTCATTGATTCGAGGATCAGCATCACCTGTCCCTTTTTTACTTCCTGACCTTCTTCGATCAAGACCGCAACCACAAGCCCCGGCATTGGGGCTTTGAGATGGAACTCGCCGCCTTCCGTTGACCCTCCGCCAGCGGAGGCTTTCAAGCGTTTTTCGCGTTCATCTTCAATTTTGACTTGATACTGCCGCCCGCGAATCAGAACTTCCCAGTCTTCATCTCCCTGGTAAACAAACGCCTCATAAGATTTACCGTCCAAAATCAAGGAAAAGACAGGCTGTCCGCTTACCGACTCAAAATCAACTTCAAGCAAACGCTCGCCAATGCGGATATGGCGCTCATCCACAACTTCGATCTCAAATTCTTTGTCATCAATTGTTGTAATATATTTCATTATTTGACCTCGTTTATGTCATTGCGAGGGTGTTCTTTCCGAAGCAATCTCTTCATTCACAGGAGACTGCTTCGTTCCTCGCAGTGACATCTTCATCGGTGCATCCGTTCCCAGCGACCGACCCATTTCCAGTTGCTTGTGTCGCGTTCGTTTCGGCGGACGATATTTGCGTTGCGTTCAGTTTGTTGGTGGGCAACCAGCGTGGAAAGAATTGCCGCGATCTCTGCATTTGCTGCGCGCGCTTCCACTGCGTCATCCATCGAAAAGCGTTCTTCCACAAAGCGCGTGTCAAATTGACCGCCCATGAAGCGATGCGAATCCATCAAAGTTTGGTGGAAGGGGATGTTGGTACGCACGCCAACGATTCGATATTCTTCCAGCGCGCGGCGCATTCGCAAAATGGCTTGCGCGCGCGTCTCGCCCCAAACGATCAGTTTGGCAATCATCGGGTCGTAATACGGTGTAATTTCAAAGCCTGGGTATACGCCGGTATCCACGCGCACGCCAGGACCTGTGGGAAGCAGGCTGTGGGTGATACGTCCAGTGGACGGCATGAAACCGTTGAATGGATCTTCTGCGTTGATGCGGCATTCAATGGCGTGTCCATTAAATTTGATCTGTTCCTGCGTGTAACTCAATTGCCGCCCGCGCGCAATGCGAATCTGCTCTGCGACAATATCCACACCTGTGACCATCTCTGTGATCGGGTGCTCCACTTGCAGGCGCGTGTTCATTTCGAGGAAGTAAAAATTATGATCTTTATCAACTAGAAATTCAATCGTGCCTGCGTTGACATAATCTACTGCCTGCGCCGATTTTACGGCAATGCTGCCCATCTTCTCGCGCAACTCTTCGTTAAGAAATATAGACGGCGACTCTTCCAATAATTTTTGATGCCGGCGTTGGATGGAACATTCGCGCTCGCCCAGGTGGATCACATTGCCAAACGAATCTGCCATGATCTGAAATTCGATGTGGCGCGCGCCTTCGATTAACTTTTCAAGATAAACATTGCCATCGCCGAAAGCGGATTCCGCTTCGCGCCTGGCAGATGCAAGCAGGGTCGGCATTTCTTCCAGGCTTCTGACTTCCCTCATGCCTTTTCCGCCGCCGCCCGCAGTGGCTTTGATCAGCAATGGAAAGCCGATGCTTGGCGCAATGGCAAGCAGATCGTCATTGGTCATGTTGCCAACGTCTTCTGTGCCAGGCACAACCGGCACACCAGCCTTGACGACCGTTGCGCGCGCTTTGCCTTTATCTCCCATTGCCGCAATGGACGATGGTTTGGGTCCAATAAATTTGATTCCCAACTCTTCGCATTTCGCAGAAAAATCCTCGCGCTCGGCAAGGAAACCGTAGCCCGGGTGAATTGCATCTGCGCCAGATTTTTTAGCGACGTCAAAAATTTTGTCGGCGCGTAAATAGGATTCACGCGAAGGGGCGGGACCAATCAAATAGGCTTCATCGGCATAGCGGACGTGCAGCGCGTTGCGGTCTGCTTCTGAAAAAACGGCAACCGTCCCAATGCCAAGTTCACGGCAGGCGCGGATAATGCGGACTGCAATCTCACCGCGATTTGCAACAAGCACTTTTTTGAACATGAGTGATTTTTTAGTAGGCATGGTTATAAAGGTATGTTTCCGTGCTTTTTGGCGGGGTTGGCGTCGCGCTTGTTGCTTAACATCTCCAGCGCGTTGATCAGGCGCGGGCGCGTTTCCTTCGGCTCGATCACATCATCAATATATCCGCGTTGAGCCGCTACATACGGGTTGGCGAATTTTTCCTTGTAGTCGGCGACCAATTCCGCTTTCTTTTGAACGGGGTCATCTGCTGCTTCCAATTCTTTGCGGAAGATGATGCTCACCGCGCCGTCAGGTCCCATGACCGCGATCTCAGCCGTAGGCCAGGCAAGGTTTACGTCACTGCGGATGTGTTTGGATGACATCACACAATACGCGCCGCCGTATGCCTTGCGGGTGATGACGGTTAGTTTTGGCACAGTGGCTTCGCAATAGGCATACAGCAATTTCGCGCCAGAGCGAATAATGCCGTGATGTTCCTGAAACGTGCCGGGCAAAAATCCGGGCACATCTTCAAAGGTGATGATTGGAATATTGAATGCATCGCAGAAGCGCACAAAGCGTCCTGCTTTTTCGCTTGCGTCAATATCCAGCACGCCTGCCAGCACCGCAGGCTGATTCGCAACAATGCCGACGGAGTGTCCGCCCAAACGCGCAAAACCAACCACAACATTCTGCGCGTAATTTTCGTGAATTTCAAAAAAGTTTCCGCTATCCACGATCATGTTGATGACTTCTTTGATGTCATACGGCTTGTTCGCATCATCGGGGACGATGGTATTTAATGCTTCTTCCATCCGCAGGGGATCGTCGCTCAGAACAAAGGGCGCATCTTCCATATTGTTTTGCGGTAAAAATCCCAGCAGTTTGCGGATGAGATACAACGTATCGGCTTCGCTGTCTGCGGCGACGTGGCAAACGCCTGATTTCTCTGAATGTACGCTTGCGCCGCCAAGTTCTTCCTGTGTTACTTCTTCGTGCGTTACGGCTTTTACTACATCGGGTCCCGTTACAAACATGTACGAGGTATCACGCGCCATAAAAATAAAATCGGTCAACGCGGGCGAATACACCGCGCCGCCGGCGCACGGTCCCATGATGGCAGAAATTTGCGGGATGACCCCCGATGCCAGCGTGTTTCGCAGAAAAATATCTGAATAACCCGCCAGCGCCACAACGCCTTCCTGAATGCGCGCGCCGCCTGAATCGTTTAATCCAATGACGGGCGCGCCGTTCTTCATTGCCATATCCATGATCTTGCAAATTTTCTCAGCATGTACTTCGCCCAGGCTTCCACCGAATACGGTGAAATCCTGCGAATACACATACACAAGACGTCCTTCGATTGTGCCCCAGCCAGTCACGACCGAGTCGCTCATGATCTTTTGTTCGTGCAGTCCAAAATCATTTGTGCGATGAACGACAAAAGCATCCACTTCGCGGAAGGAGCCTTTGTCTAGCAATAAGTCCAGGCGTTCGCGGGCGGTCAGGCGTCCCTTTTTATGTTGGGCGTCAATGCGGGCTTGTCCACCACCGATTCGTGATTGGGCTTTCAGGTCATTCAATTTTTGGATTTTCGTTTTCTCGCTCATGTGCCTCTCTCGTCAGTCGTTTTGTAGTGAATAGGATAAATGTAATTAAAGCCAGATTTACTATAACAGCGAACAACCAATTTGGATGCGGAGTTTTCGCGATCAGCCGCTCGCTCCAATACCAAACGCTGTAGCCTGTCGCAACCCCAATGAGCAGTTTCGCGGCCCAGGCTTTTTTCTGCCAAATGCTCCAGATGAGAATGATGCCGGTGATCATCCACACTGCGCCGCTGATGGCGATGATTGTGGTTGCTGGCCGCGCTGAAAATTCATCCAGTGCATTGCGCCAGGCAAGGGCTGTCCATAGGCGCAAGCCGTTCCACGCTGATAGGGTTAACACCAATAGGTATAGCAGGGTTACTCGAAAGGGATGCTTTTTCATGGGTTGTGTTTCGGGTTGGAAAATGTTTTTGAAACCGGATCAGGCTGCGGGGTGGTCTGATCCGGTGTTTGAGGTGAGATATAAACTCAAAGCGGAATGAATGCCGCTAAATTTGGAAAATGCACGGGGTGAGACATCGCCTAGTATTTTGGCTCTTCAAGCAGGTACATTAATTTTTTTCCGCCGTATTCGCTGTAGTTTTCGAGATAGGGCGTGAACTGTCCGTTGTATGGTGGCAACGCAAGCAGACCCGGACTGGCAAAGATGACATCTACACCGCGCTGTCTCAAATACGTTGCGGCTTCTCCATTTTGCAGGGCGTGGAAGTAGTCATTACTGTTGATCAATCCATCCATGTTGACGATGGTGCGGTCGTGAATGTAATATCCGGCATTTCCGCCGCCGGTCATGCCGATGACCGTGCCAGGCGGCGTGTTTTTTTCAAGGTAGGGCAATATCGGTAATATTTCACGATAATTTGGGTCGGCTGGAAAGTAGTTGTAGCGCATGGTGGCAACCACCATTGAGCCAAATTGGAATGCCAGAAATATGCTCAATGCAATGGATGCGAATTCAAGCGTGAGGCGCGCGGGTTTTTTGTGTTGCAGGGGGCGCAGGATCATGTCGAGCAGTACGCTGCCAGCCAGTGTTGCAAATATCATTTCGCTTGCCCAGTACCATTCTTTTACGCCGCCGTAGGCTGTGGTTGTGTAGGAGAGGATTTGAATTCCACAGCCTGCCGCAAGGGGAATGAGCGCCATGTTTGTAAATGCCCGCCTTGCACGGCGCGCGTTTATAAATAAAACAACGAGCGCAAAAAGAATAAAAACAAACATGGAAATATAGTAGCGTTCGTCTTTGGTGGTGGGCCCAGGGTAAAGCGGATATATTAATTTCGCCATCCAAAGAAACATTTTGGATGCGGGCTGCCATGCGTTGTATGCCCATTGAAAACTGATCCCGAAAAATTCAGACCAATCAGCCGCCGGACTTTCGTACACGGTGTGAATCAGCGTTCCCCACCAGCGTTTGATCTGTCCGCTGACCGGCGAGGATGTGCCGAATGCGATTTTGTTGTAGAGCATGTACAATGCCAGCGTGCCGCCGAGAATTCCATAATAGGTAATGCCTTCGGTCAGCCATTTTTTCCAGTTGGTTTGGAATTCTACAAGCGGCGGCGTTGTTTGCAGATCAATTTTTATTTTTGGATCGCTGAACCAATGCGCCGCCAGCCTGAGCGCAAGGATCAGAAAGAGGCTGATGCCCCAGTCAATGAGGAAGGCGCTGCGCGGAAAACCTTTGCCAATTCCCAATTGAACAAGAAGCAAATACAAGCCTGTGGCAAGCGCCGAACTGATCGTGATCGCAAGCGCAGTCTGGCGGATTGTGTTCAGCGCCGATCCTGCGCGCGGATGTTGATATGCGCCAAAGAAATAAAGCGAAATGATTTTGAAAACGAGGACAAGCGCCATCGCTTCCACGGCAGAAGCCGCGTATGTTGTGTTGTATTGTTCCATGCCTGTACGAAGCGCGACGGAGGATGTCATCGAAACAAAGATAATCAGCACATCCAGCGGCAGGAGGGAACGAATGAGTTTGCCTCGAAAAACGATCCAAAGTCCGCCAATGACGGCAAGGAATACAAGGTCAAGGCGGCTGAACATGAGGATGGTTGCGCTGATTGCAAGCGCGACAATCTGGCGCGGGGTGACAGGTTTTGCGCGCCATTCTTTTTCAAATTGGGAGGTTTTATAAATGAACAGAGCAACTGCAAATGCGGCCAGCGGGGTTTCCAGACCGGTTTCGTAAACAATAAATTGAATGTAGGAATTGAACGCCCAGAATGACGCGGCTGCGATTGCCACCGGATGAGAAAGATTGTTTTTTATTATTCTGTAAATTAGCACAGCAGTTGCGGCGTTCAGCCCGGCCATCACCATCAGCAGGATGCGCAGCGGCAGGATTAAATCAAAGCGGGCAAGCGCGAAAATGGGAATGCAGATCACCATCCACAAGGGATGATAGCCATTCGTCAGGTTGATTCCGTCGAAGGTGCTGCCAAGTCCCTGTGTAATGTTCTGCGCGACTTTGAAATAATAATAGGCATCGTCGCGCATGAACCAGGCATTGGGGAAGTTGTAGGCATCAGAAAAAGCCGCATACAGGTGAATGCCCAGGATGGTCGTGACCAGCAGAGCCTCAAATGGGAAAAATCGTTTTATAAAATTCATTGGTTATGTTTTTTTTATTTTTTTACTCAAAGACGGCATCAATAAAACTTGCCACTACTCAATCGAATAGTGGCGCGTATTCTTCTTTGGCTGCGGAAGATAGCCCGCATGGGATTATTTAATATCCAACTCAGACCTTGAAATCACAAGCCTTTGAATTTCACTTGTGCCCTCGTAAATTTCGGTGATCTTTGCGTCGCGGAAGTAGCGTTCCACGGGCAGTTCCTTGCTGTATCCCATGCCGCCGTGAATTTGCAGCGACTGATGCGTGACAAACATGGCGGTTTCAGATGCAAATAATTTTGCCATGGATGCTTCCATTGAATACCGTCCGCCTGTGTGCTTGGAATTTTCCTTGGCTATGGCGGCATTGTAAATCAGCAGACGCGATGCTTCGATACGTGTTTTCATATCTGCGATTTTGAATCCGATTCCCTGAAACGCGCCAATGGGTTGGCCAAACGCTTCGCGCTGACCCGCGTACTGCCGTGCGGCTTCGTAGGCGGCTTCGGCAATTCCGAGCGATTGTGCCGCAATGCCGATGCGTCCCGCGTCCAAAACGGTCATTGCAATTTTGAAACCTTCGCCTTCCGCGCCGAGTCTGTTTTCAACTGGAATGCGGCAGTCTTCAAAAATCAACTCGCTGGTGGCAGAAGCGCGAATACCGAGTTTGGGTTCCTTTTTGCCACGGATCAAACCTTTTGTTTTGCCATCCACTAGAAAGGCGCTGACGCCTTTTTGTTTTTTCTCTGGATCGGTCATCATAAAGACCACAAGGTAGTCAGCCACTGGTCCGCTGGTGACCCACGATTTGCGCCCATTTAGCACATAAAAATCGCCGTCGCGTGTGGCGCGGCTTTTCAT
>JAIFKY010000239.1 GCA_020049345.1 Anaerolinea sp. | reverse complement strand
GTCGCACCGACGGCGCGCAAAATTGGCGGGCATCACCGTCTTCGTGCCGAAGTCACAATTGCAGGCTGATCTGATCCGCGCGCTGGTCAAGGTAAAATAAGTTCCAATTCAGGCAAGCCGAAAGAGGTTTAGAGGCTGTTTAATAAGCCCGCTTTTTTGACCACAAAGGCACGAAGTCTCAAAGACTCGAAGGGAAAAACTTTGTGCTTTGGTGACTTCGTGGTTAAGTTGTTAAACAGCTTTTAGTCACAGAGAATACCTTTTTAATCTCGTGTTCTCCGTGGTGAAAATTTTTTAGGCGCCAAATTCAGACCTCCGAGTTTTTAAAAATTTCAGAGGTCTGTTGTATAATTCCGACATCAGCCCCGATAGTTCAATGGATAGAACAAAGCACTCCTAAGGCTTAGATGTAGGTCCGATTCCTACTCGGGGCACTGATAGTTTTACTAAGATTTTTATCAGAATTATTAATAAACTTCTAATACAAAAAACTTGCACAAAATAAAACCGTGTAGTAACATTGACCTTGATGACCGCTAGGGTGCCCCCCTCACCCTAGCGGTCATCATTTAAGTTGCTCTTGAAAAGATTGAATTTCAAACAAAAAGTGCCTCAACCAATATTGGTTGAGGCACTTTTTACTTTTTACTTTTTACTTCCTACTTCTTCTCTTTAATCATCTGCCGCGCAGCCTGTAATAACTCATGCGCCGATCTCAATGTTCCCTCGCCCACTTCGCCGAGCATCTGCGAAAGTTCAAGCAGGCGCGGCTCGCCGTCCAATCGTTCCACTCGCGTGAGTGTGCGGCCGTTGTTAATCAACTTTTGCACCTGATAGTGCTGGTCGCCAAAGACCGCCAGTTGGGGCAGGTGCGTGACACAAAAAACCTGATGCGTGCGCGAAAGATTCCAAAGTTTGTGCCCCACCACCATGCCCACGCGCCCGCCAATGCCTTGATCAATTTCATCGAAAATCAGCGAAGGCACTTCATCGGCGGTTGCCAGCACATTCTTCAAGCCAAGCATTAAACGCGAAGTCTCGCCGCCCGAGGCGATCTTTGCCAGCGGCTTGAGTCCTTCGCCCGGGTTGGGCGCGATCAAAAACTCAACGCGGTCGAAACCATTTTGGTCAAAGGCAATGCGCGCGCCGTCAGGCAGGGGCGCGCCGTTCACATCCGGCTTGGTTTGGAAATCCACACCAAACCGCGCAGATTGCATTTTTAGATCATTCAGTTCGGCTTCAATTCCCTTGCCCAGTGTAATGGCGGCAGATTTTCGTTTTTCAGAAAGCGCGCCGCCTTGTTTGGCGATCTTCTCCAGCAATTTTGCTTCCTGCATTTCCAACTCGTCAATGCGGTCAGCCGCGCCGATGATGGTTTCCAATTGTCTGCGCGCGTCTGCGCCATAGGCGATCACTGCCGGAATATTGCCGCCATATTTACGAACAAGCGAATGGATCACGTCCAGCCGTTCTTCCACATCTTCCAATCGTTTTGGATTAAATTCAATCTCTTCGAGATAATCGCGCAAGCCGTGAACGACCTCTGAGATCGTATCCAGCAGGAGTTCCGCCTGGTTCGCCAACTCTGCCTGTCCCGCGTCTATTTTGGCGAGGGTGGACAGGGCTTGTGCGGCTTGTCCAACCAAATCAGTTGCGGCGGGAGTTTCGGGCGAGCCTTCGTCCAAAATAGCCAAAGCCTCCTGGGCGTTTTGTGCGAGCGACTCGGCATTGGCTAAACGGTCGCGTTCTTTGCGTAATTCTTCATCTTCGCCAACTTTCAACCGCGCAGATTCGATCTCTTCGGCTTGATAGGTCAGCATTTCAACGCGGCGGTCTGAATCCGATTGGGCTTTTCGCAGGTCGGATAATTCGCGGCGCAGGTTGAGCAGGGCGTGATAGGTTTGGCGGTAAGCGCTGAGGGGCTGATCCACTTCGGCGAAGCGATCCAGCAGGCCAAGGTGTGCGCGCGGATCGAGCAGGGATAAATGCTCCGCCTGTCCGTGAATGTCAATCAACAGCGCGCCCAATTCCTTCAACAATCCCACATTCACCGTGCGCCCGTTGATGCGCGCCACACTGCGCCCCTCTTTGCGAACTTCGCGCATCAGCGTTACATAATTTGGATCATCCATCAACTCTTCGCGGTTGAGGATGAAATGCACCGCCTCTTTCTCTGACCCTGTGAGCTGGAACACCGCCTCGACAAATGCGGCGTCTGAATCAGTCCGCACAAAAGTGGTGTCTGCCTTGCCGCCGAGCAGCATGACAACCGCATCGAGAATGATGGATTTGCCCGCGCCCGTTTCACCCGTGAGGATGATCAACCCAGAGTCGAAGCGCAGATCGAGTTTGTCTATAATTGCAAAGTTTTGGATGTGGAGTTCGGTTAGCATGGGCTATTTAGATAATTGAATTCCAGAAAGTCGGGCGTAGACGAGCGGCACAGCGATCACCAGATAAATCACCTGGAAGATGATTCCAAAAATATTCATGTTCAATATTTGAAATATGATAACAGGTAATGCGCCAAGCGCCATGCCCGCAATTACCGTAATGAACAGCGCGCGTGAACGATGACGGCGGGTTGCGAATCGCACGCTTTCGGCGATGGTTGCGCCTGCAATCGGCGCGGCCGAAAAAGCCAGAAACCAGCCGATGAAGCCGATGCTGCTGATCAACGTAATTAGGAGCGCCGCCACCAGCGAAAGGATACCGGCAGTTAGAAACCCGAAGATGAAATCGTACCATTCAGATGTATCGAAGGATTTTTGATGCGCGCGGACGCAGTCTTTGCATAAATAACCGGTGGGCGTGCGCTGGGCGCAGGATGCGCAAATATACCGTTCACAACGTTTACAGCGCAGAGCCGTTTCGCGGGTTGGGTGGGCGTAACAATAAGTTGCAGTGGATATGGTTTCTGTATCGGTCATCGTGGAAATCCTAAAGAATTTTCGTTCATGTGAGCGGTCAGGTTGCGATAGAAATACCCCGGGTCGCCAAAGCGGACAAATTGCGCGGTCACATCGGCAACGGTCACATCCACATGGTCATCTTCCATTAACGGCGTCGGCGGTTGACCATCCACGCTAAAGACGGAGTTTTCGCTATTAACAACAATGCTGACCGAAGAGCCTTCAGATAAAACCACCGCGCGATCCACCGAGAGGTGCGGCGCAATGGGTACGAGCAAAATGTTGCGCAACTCTGGCGGCAGGATCGGTCCGCCTGCGGCAAGCGCGTATGCCGTGGAGCCTGTGGCGGTGGCTGCGATCAACCCATCGGCGACGTAACTGGTCAGACGGCGTCCATCCACTGAGGCGGTCAAATGAACGGGGCGCAGGTTTTGTCCGCGCGCCACAACGACTTCGTTCAATGCGTTGGAGTTGCCAAGGCTTTCGCCGGCGCGGATGTGTTCGGCGCGCAGCATCATGCGGTTTTCGATCCATGCTTCGCCGTTGAATAATTTTTCAAAGTACTCGCGCCATTCATGGCGTTCAATTTGGATCATGAATCCCAGCCTGCCGAGGTTTACGCCCAAAATAGGCACGCCGCTGGGGGCGCATAAATGACCCGCGCGCAGCACACTGCCATCACCGCCCACGGCAATCAGCATGTCGAACTCGCCTTTTTTTACACGCTTGCGAAGATCTCCGTCATTCAAAGAACCAAATGGAACCTCCATGCCTTTTTCCTTCAAGAACGCAGACATTGCTTCCGCTTCTGTAAAGGCTTCGGGCATTTTTGGATAAGCCGTTATGACAGGTCGTTTTGGCACGAATGGGTTAGGCATTGTACGGTAATTATAAAGGATGAATGATGAAGAATTGTCAAAAGTCGAAGGTCAAAGGTCTTTTGACCTTCGACTTTTGACCTGCAACATGCGCTCACGTCAGGCTTTGATCACAATGATTCCTGAATCCGCATTTGGCGCAGCGTCCGGCTTGTTCATGCGAACGCGGAACGTTCCTTTTGTGCTCATCGCGTTTCATTTCCACAAGCAGATCGATCAAGGCTTCCTCCAGTTCGCGAGTGTAGTCTATTGCAAAGTCGCGGTTTTCGTAGTGGATAATTCCATACGGCGGGCGGGTGTGATAGGTTTTCTCGACCAGCAGACAATATGCCGCAAGTTGATAAATGTGCGAATCGTACGGCGCATCCGGCGCCCTGCCTGATTTGACCTCGACGGGAATGATCTGCCCCTTTTGTTCGACAAGATAATCCGGCTTGCCGGTTAATTCCAGCGCGGTATAAAAAAGCGGTTTTTCCACTTTGCCCCATCCATTCGTATCGGTGTAGATGATTCGTCCGCCGGGCAAGCCAGCCTCTTTCCGCTGGATTGAGGATTTGCGAAAGAAAACAAGGGCTAGGATGAGAAGGACGAGGGCGAAGTAGAGCATTTTGGTAATTGGTAAATGATGTTAGGAATTTCCCGCAATGCGGATGATTTTTTTCAGGCGCGTGAAGTCCGAGCCTGAGAGAGAGTCCAGCCGCTTTTCCAAAGTTTTAATGAATTCAAAGTTATTGTTTTCATTTACCGCAGGCAATATTCTTTCGGCATGTTCGGGCACTTCCTTGTGAGGACAGGACAAAATATGCTGGAGCAGGTAGGGGAAGATCGCCTTGCTGTATTCTTCATTCGCGGCGGCGGTATGCGCAAGGGCTGAAATGGATTTATTAACAGTAATCTCGTCTGAGCCTGTCTCTTTGACTTTTTTGATTTCATCCAAATGTTTAAATGTAAACTCAGGTTTAACTTTTGCAATTTCCGCAAGAGCGGTGATTGCGCCGCGCACCATGTGGTGATGTTTGCTTTTTAGAAATTTAATAAAGTCTGCGGCGTAAGGTGTAATGTAATTTGGATCAACCCTGCCGATTTCATACATGACATTCATGCAATCGCTGTGAATGTTCTTGTTGTTGTTCCACATATTTTCGGCGATCTCACGGATGCCTGTTGTGTTGTTGCGCGCAACAAGGTCACGCGCCAAATCCAGGTTGGGCGTTCGATCACGACGGGTTTGCAAATATCCAAGACGAAGTAAGAGGTCAGACATGGAATACCTTTTTGTTGAACGTTTAACGTCCAGCGTTCAACATCATTAAAGTTGTGCGGCGCAGTACGCTGTCAGCGTGAGAATTGCCGCCAGAAGCAGGATCATGCCAAGGGTTCGCCACAGAAGCGCGGAGAGGGTCTTGCGTCCGTGCTGGCGGTGCAGTTCAGTCCCCGCCGCCAATTCAGCCTGATTCTCTGATTCGACTCCCTCTTTGCGATAACGCCAGGCGCGGCGGCAATAGAGATAACTTCCTATTTCAGAAGCGCGGATGATTGGCATGGGCAAAGTATAGCACAAATTTTCTATGGCAAGTTATGATAAACTACACGCGCAAAAAAATATTATTCCCTGCGGAGGAAACCATGTCTGAACGTCAGGTACATTCGATTGAGATTGCAGGCGTAAAACGTGACCTGCCTTTGTTTGAAATTAAGCCCGGTCTAAAAATTGCCATTTTGAATATTTTGGGTGATACCGAGTTGGTGCAAGCCAGCGCGCGTGAAATTGCCAAAAAACTTAAAGATATTGATTATGATATTCTCGTGACTGCGGAAGCCAAGTCCATTCCACTGGCGTACGCGCTTTCAGTGGAAACAAAAAAGCCGTATGTCGTTTTACGTAAAACATACAAGCCTTACATGGGCGATGCGCTCAAAGCGGAAACGCTTTCGATCACAACCGGCCAGCCACAGGTTTTGATTTTGGATGAAAAAGATCGTCAGTTGATTGAGGGCAGGAAGGTGGTCATTGTAGATGATGTGATCAGCACCGGCTCCACCTTGCAGGGGATGCGGATGATTTTGGAAAAAGCCAGCGCAAACATCGTTGCTGAAACAGCAATCCTCACCGAAGGGGATCGCGCCCAATGGATGCACATTATCTCTTTGGGACATTTGCCGTTGTTTACCGATTGAGTGATTGAACAGGTATAAAAAAACGAGACCCTGAGAATTTCAGGGTCTCGTTTTTTTATATTGACTGCCGGTCTTTAATCGCCGCGCACAGCGGGCGTTTTGAAGATCAGGAAGATCGAGTTGACAAAGATTCCGAGCATGGCTGCGAATACAATGGCGGGAATGCCGTCGGGGAACAAGTATTTCACAGTAAATGGGAATGTGCCGTTTGGCAAAGCCAGATTGCCGCCAATGCCGCAGATTAGGATGATGGCGCCGACCGCCAGTTGTTTGGGATCAAACAGATTAACTTTTTCAGATTGAATAAGCGCCACGCCCTGCATACCGATCACGCCAAATAGATAGATGCCCAGCCCGCCTTGGACAGCAACCGGCAGGGTGTTGACCAGCGCCACAAGTTTGGCAAAGAAGCCCAACACAATAGCCATGCCTCCGGCAACCATCAGCACCGAAGTGGAATAGTTGCGGGTAATTGCCATCAAAGAATTGTTTTCGCCGTAGTTTGTGCCCGCTGAACCGCCGAGGAAACCAACCACCAAATCGTCTGCGCCGTCGGCAACCAGGTTAAGCCCAATCAATTCTTTGATGTTGTAGGGCTTGCGTTTCATTTCAGCGGCGAGTTCGTCAATGTACAAACTCATCTGGTAAAGGTGAGCCGTGGACTCAGGCACTGTGGCAATAAAGATCAACGCGATGCTCAACGCCATGCCCCAGGCATCGGGGTTGTTGAATGCGGGGAATGTCCAATGTGGAGCCGCAAACCAGGGAGCCGCGATCACGTTTTCAAAGTTCACCAAGCCAAAGGGAATGGCAACGAGATAACCAAAAATTGCGCCAAGCAAAATTGGCAGCATCCCGATCAAGCCTTTGCCTTGCAGGTAGACCGAGAACAGGATGGTGGCAAGCAAGGTGATGAACGCAACCGTCCAAAATTTCCAGGCAATTTCAGCCGGCGCGTTAATGGACATGCCGCCGGCATTCCGCAGCGCCGCGCCTGCCAACATCACACCGATCACCATCGCCATTGATCCAGTCACAATGGGCGGCAGGACGCGGTCAAGGGCGGCTTTGCCAACCCGCATGATAAGAAACCCAATCGCAATTTCAAACACCGCAGTCAAAATAATGCCAACCTGCACAATGCGAACACCATCAGGGCAGTAGACTTGCGTTGGGTCGCTGAAGCAGGCTGGGGCAAATCTACTCATCACTGCGATGATGACCGCAATGTAAGAAAATGACGAACCGTAGTACATGGGAATTTTGCGTTTGGAAACCAACAGCGCAATGATCGTGCCGAGACCTGATGCAAGCAATGTGATGCCAACATCAAACTTGGTCAGAATGGCGACCAGCACCGTGGCGGGAAACATCGTCAGAAATTGCTGGAAGCCGAGGCTGATCATGGCTCCGATGGGCGGAGTGTCATCGGGCAGAAACCCCATGACCTTTCCTTCCGCTTCTTTCTTCACCTCAACCTGTTTCTGAACCACAGGCTGACTCTTCGCCTTTGCAGGCGCGGCTTTTTTTGAATTGACATCTTTTGTTGCCATAACATTCTCCTGACTTTATTATGATATAAAAAAAGAGAGCCGCTAAAAAAGCGACTCTCTACTTTACAAAAAATATAAAACGGCTGTTTCAAAAAAACAATGGGGATGGGAAACTTTCCTTCGATTTACTGTGTACATATTGAGCGGTATTTTACGCGGATTTGAGATGGTGTCAAGAGGATATTTTTAAGTCTTGTTTTGGCGCGCAAAAGCGATAAAGAACTCTCCTCCGCTTCCATTATTTTCAGCATAAATACATCCCCCGTGCAACTCAACAATGGATTTGGCTATTGCCAGCCCCAAGCCTGATTCATCGCCACTGCGGGATGAATCTCCGCGATAGGAACGCTCGAAAATATGCGGCAGGATTTCGGGCGGAATTCCATTGCCGTTATCTTTGACACGCAACACAACCTCACCCGCAAGTTGATTCGCCGACAGGGAAATTTCTCCACCCGAGGGTGTGTAGCGCAGCGCGTTGCTGACAAGATTTCCCAAGACCTGTTCCATGCGCTCCAGATCAATATTGATTTCAGGCAAATTGGATTCGACTTCAACGTTCAGGTTTATTTTTTGCTGTTCCGCCTGATGTTGATAGATCGTCGCCACCTGTGCCAGAAGTTCTTTGGGCGCAACAGCCTGACGATAAAGTTTTAATTCGCCTGAATCAGCCAGAGAGAGCGTTCGCAAATCTTCGACGAGTCTTTGCAAGTGTTGGACTTCCGCCTGCATGACCGCAAAGCGTTCTGGCGTGGGCTTGAGTTTTCCATCCTGAAGCGACTCAAGGTAGCCGCCAATCACGGTCAGCGGATTGCGTAAATCATGCGCAATGTCGGCGGTCATTTGTCGGCGTGATTGGTTGGCGCGCGCAAGGTCGGCGCTCATCTGGTTGAAGGCTTG
>JAIFKY010000126.1 GCA_020049345.1 Anaerolinea sp. | reverse complement strand
CTTCCACTTTGTTGGACATACGTCCTCCTTTTGGGGATGAAAAAATATGGACACAAAACGCTCACACATGCTTCAAACCGTGATGAGGCAATGCGCGCGCGACTGTCAACGCGTATACATCTTTTGCGCCTGATGAGAATAACGCTTCGGCGCTGGACGATAAAGTTGATCCTGTTGTAGAGACATCGTCCAACACGAGAACAGTTTTTTCGCTAACCCCCGCCGCCTGAAACGCTCCAAGGACGTTTTTCTGGCGTTCCTGTTTTGAAAGCCCAACTTGCGAGCGCGTCTCTTTACGACGCATCAACGCTTTCGGTGCGAATTCAATATCCAGCTTCATTGCAAGCGACTGTGCAATCATTCCGGCTTGATTATATCCCCGTTCTCTCATTCTCTGCCGACCTAACGGAATTGGTATTAATACGTCTATTGGCCAGTTTAAGTCTTTCACAAAGTCGGTCATCTGCGCGGCAAGCGCGTCACCCATTGAAAAGTTACGGGAATATTTCAATTTATGCAATGCATTTCTGACAGGTCCGTCAAAAATTGTCCAGGCTCGCAAAGCATGAAAATGTGGTCGATCTGCGTGGCATGTGGCGCAAACCCCGCTTTTATCCTGCGGAAGGCCGCATACTTCACAAACAGTTCCGTTCAAAATTTGAACACGTTGCTGGCAGTCTGCACACCAGTGAGAGCCAGTCTTTTCGCATCCGCCACAAACGGGTGGAAAAAACAAATCGAGCGTGTTCAAAGTTAACCGATAGAGGGTGTATGAAGTTTTTTTCAATTCAGCCTCCCAAAAGTGGCTGTCAGTTTTTTTCTTTCAAAAAACTAACCTCCTATCATTGGGGCAAAGGCTTTGCCGATCTGGAATGCAGCAGGCGCCATGAGAATAATCATAATGGATGGGAAGGTCAACAAAGCCATTGGGATAATCATCTTCACTGGGGCTTTATGCGCCAATTCTTCTGCAAACTGACGTCGTTTCATACGCAATTGATCAGATTGAATGCGAAGTACCTTCGCCAAACTCACGCCCAAAATCTGGCTTTGAATAACGGCGGCAACAAAACTTGTCAATTCGGGCAGCCCAAGCCGGTCTGCCATGTCACGCAATGCTTCGCGCTGCGTTTTTCCCAGTTGAACTTCGCGAATGGTACGAGCAAACATTTGAGATAGTTCATTTTCCCATTTTTCAGCGACCTTCGACATTGCCGCATCAAAGCCCAAGCCTGCTTCAACGCAAATGGTTAATAGATCAAGAGCGTCAGGCAATGCCTTGCGAACTTCGTTTTGGCGGGCATTGATTCGGCTTTGCAGCCATAATTGTGGGAAGAAGAAACCAATAACGGTAAACAGACCTACCACAAGAACAGTCCTGCTAACCGGCCATTTCGTGGCAGATAAGAGGGAAATCATCAGTAATCCGCCGCCGAATACTGCGGCGCCAACAAAGCGGGTCGCCAAAAAGGTTGCAGCGTCAATACGCCCAGGGTTCCCCGCCAGCTCAAGTTTAAGCGTAGTTTCCTGCAAGAGTTTCTGCGGCGTAAAACGCGTTGATATTTCGCCAATCCTTTCGATAATCGGCAGGAGCACCCGTTCTGCAAAGGGCTGTTGCAACTCAATTTGTTCGAGAGAAACGGACTCTCCGCGCTGTGTTGCTTCAGCCAGACGAGCCATAACAGGATCAGTTTCACTATCCTGTTTCTCGCGAGAATAGCGTAAGCCAAAAAACACAAGCGCAACCGCGCCGCCCACAAGGACTATGCCAACAATAATTACAATAATGTTCATGGTTACACCTCAATATCCGCTATCTTCATCATGATAAAGTAACTCGTAAAGATCAAACCAAGCACCACACAAATAATAGCCGCGGTAATGATCGGACCGCCGCTGGTAACAGACATCAAATATTCTGGATTAAGGAACCATAGAATCAGAACGAGGAAAAAGGGAATTAAAGAAAGTACGCTTCCAGAGGTGCGAACCTGGGAAGTTAGCACTCGTACTTCGCCTTTAATACGAACCCGTTCACGTATGGTAAACGAGATGTTGTCCAAAATTTCTGAGAGGTTACCGCCGACTTCGCGTTGAACGTTAATTGCGGTGATTACAAAGTCCAGATCTTCGCTGGGGATGCGCCGGAGCAGGTTGTCCAATGCGGCTTCCATGGCAATTCCAATTTGCATTTCCTGAATTACGCGGCGAAATTCATCACAGATGGGAGCCGGCAGTTCTTTGCTAATTGCCTCCATGGCTTGCATGGTCGAGTACCCTGCGCGCAAACCATTCACCATCAGATTAAGCATGTCAGACAATTGGTCATTAAATTTTTGAAGGCGCTTTTTTTGCTGTGATTTCATATACATGCCAGGCGCAATGGCGCCGCCAATTGCGCCAATACCGGCAGAAATCAAGAGCCTGTTTCCTATGAACCACGCAAGGAGGCCAGAAACCAATATGCTAACCAAAATCAACACGAAATATTCACCGACCTTGAATTTCATATCTGCGCGGGAAAGATCGCGCGCAATTTTATCTCCAAAGGATGTCTTTTCAACCCGTTTGGAAACCCAGTCTGTGATTAAGGAACGTTTTGGTCCCTGAGCGCTGGCGCTTTGGTTGTCGTCATCATCCAGATATTGAGAAAGGCGTTTTTCAACAAGGGCACGTTCGCTATTTGATGAAACAAAAACGCCGATAACCAACAAGATGATTAATACAACACCGCCAATGATAATAATATTCATGTTTATCTTTTCTAAGATATGGATATAAATTTAATAGCGACGGCGTTCGCCAATGCCAAAGATGGATGGAGGGAGGTGAATCCCGGCCAACTCGATCTTATCCATGAACTTTGGGCGCAATCCAGTGGGACGCGTGCGTCCTATAATCCGTCCATTTTCTGTGCCGGTTTGTTCAAACACAAAAATGTCTGTCATGGTAATCACATCGCCTTCCATGCCGCTTACTTCTGTGATGGTGGTGACCTTACGACTGCCGTCACGCATACGCGCCTGCTGGCAAATGACATCAACCGCGCCTGCAATTTGCTCACGAATAGCTCTCACAGGCAAATCCATACCTGCCATAAGGCACATGGTTTCAATACGTGAAATTGCATCGCGCGGAGTATTTGCATGGGCTGTGGTCATTGAACCATCATGCCCTGTGTTCATCGCTTGCAACATGTCAAGCGTCTCGCCACCACGGCACTCCCCTACAATAATTCGTTCAGGACGCATACGAAGCGCATTATTGACAAGATCGCGAATGGAAACTTCACCCCGTCCTTCAATATTGGGTGGACGGGATTCAAGGGTTACCACATGCTCTTGACGTAATTGCAGTTCTGCGGCGTTTTCTATGGTTAAGATACGCTCGTCATCAGGAATAAACCCAGAGAGCACATTCAAAAGCGTGGTTTTACCTGAACCTGTACCGCCGGAGATGACAATATTTAGCCGGGCCTCCACACATGCTTTCAAAAATTGAACCGCTTCATTTGTAATTGTTCCAAATTGAATCATTTGTTCAATTGAAATTGGGTTTTTTGAAAACTTACGGATGGTCAAAACGGGACCCACCAATGAAATTGGGGGAATGACTGCATTTACACGGGAGCCGTCCTGCAAACGTGCATCTACATATGGACTGGACTCGTCAATGCGGCGCCCAAGTGGAGCAACAATACGATCAATAATACGCATTACATGGTCATTACTTTCAAAAGTAATCGGGACTCGATGAAGTTTACCTTTGCGTTCAATATAGATATTCTTCGGCCCGTTCACCATGATTTCAGTGATCGTATCATCTTCCAATAAAGTCTGTAACGGTCCCAACCCAAGGATTTCAGCGGCAATTTGTTCGAACAAACGCGCGCGTTCAGGTCTGGAAAGAACAATATTTTCTTCTGCAAGAATTTGGTCAAACAAATCCTGAATTGTTCGGCGAACCTCGTCTGTTTTGGTGGCGTCCATCGATGGATCAATTTCAGCAAGCAATTTATTCTGAACGCGAGTCTTTAAATCAAAATATGAGCCGGCCTGTGGAGTAGTTGTTGGCGCGCTAACCCGCCTGGCTTGTAAAGATGAAAGCCGGGAACTGCTGTCGCCGCCTGATGAACCAGGCGGAACTACACTGCCAGGTTGTTTTGGTGGAGGGGCTGATGGCGTACCACCTTCCTGTTGACCACTACTGCCACTCTGACCCTGCTCAATACGTCGAAGTAATGACATAATAAATCTCCTTAACGCTTACCAGGCACTTCATTTTCAGATTCTAAAGTGGCCAGCCGCGCCCGAACTGCCTCAGCCAATGAAAAGATTCCTCTCCCCACAGGCTGGGCTTTATTATCCAACATAAAAGGCACACCTCGATTAACCGCCGTTATGGCGATCTTCTCGTCAAGAGGTATCGTAACAGATATTTCATGTTTAAGGTTTTCACTTACCCGCTCTGGCGTAATTCCAATACGTTTATCATATCGATTCATTGCAAAGACAATGCGTTCTTTACCAACGCCCATGGTTTGTAACAAATCGAGGAACAGTCGTGCATTCTTAATTGATGGGATCTCCTGTGTAGTTATCAGTACAATCACATCACTAATATCAAACATGGACAAAACGACATCCGACAAAATATGCGAAGTGTCAACCACAACATACGCATACATCTTTTGTAAATATTGCACCACTTTGGTAAATTGATCTGTTGAAATTTTTTCGGCCATCTCAGGGCGCTGAGGCGCGGCGAGAATTCGTAAACCAGACGCTCCATGGTTAATTAATATTTCTTCAACAACATCCGGCTCCAATTCATCAACACGCGGAGCCAGTTCAAGGATTGTATTCTTACCTTGTTCATTGACAAAAATAGCAACATCACCGAACTGCAAGTTTGCGTCAACAAGCGCGGTACGGGTATCTTCATTGTTCAACGCAATAGCAAGGTTTACCGCAATTGTAGTGCACCCCGTCCCACCCTTCGGACTATAAACAGTTATCACTTTCCCTTTGGAAACAGAAGCAAAACTCGCGGCAGCGCTTGACGCTCCAGCGGCGGATACGGCGGCAAGATGTTGCTGCGCCCCTTTTGCGCGTTCTGCTTGCGCCATTTCCCCCGCGCGTCGAATGGCGGAAATTAATTCATCGCCCAGCGGCGGCTTGGTTAGAAAATCGCGCGCGCCCGCAAGCATTGCCTTTCGCATGTAATTCTGGTCGCTCTGCACAGATAAAATCACAACCTGAATATGAGGCGTTTTTTTGCGAATTATGTCCGTGGCGGTAATGCCATCAATATCAGGCATATTGATGTCCATCAATACAACATCGGGCTCTAATTCCTGGGCAAGTTGAATGCCTTCCTTGCCAGAACGCGCCGCGCCAACAACATCAACGTCCGATTCAAACTGTAATAATTTACGGATATTTTCCCGCGTTTCAGCAATATCATCAACAATGAGTATACGAATTTTATTTGCGGCCATAGCGCTGCGTCCATTAATCCAAAAATATAAATCTAACTAACCTAGCCATTCAGCCTGTTTTGGTAAGATTCTGAAGGTGTTTCTACAAAAATAAAATTTTGCGTTTCAACAAAAACATACGTTTTTGTTGAAACGGTTATGTTGGGCATCGTGAGTAAACGTACTACGGATTCATAATTGTTGTTGGATTTATTGATCTATTAGGATCAGCCGGATCTGGAATTGTCGTGAGCAATTTATTAAGTCGCGGCTCCAATGCGTATGGAAGTTTAGCAGGAACTGGAATATTGTATTGACTAAGAAGGAACTGTAAAGTTGCAGCCTCTACAGAATAACGGGCTAGATCGGATGGGTTGCGCAATGTCATTGAAAGCCGGGTCTGTGTGTCGGCAGTCTGTTGTATATTGATCAGGTAGGTCAATGTAATCGCATCTTGTGGAGTAACGATCAAAGTAACAAGATCAGGGGGCGGGTTATTTGGCACTTGATTTCCATTTGCGTCTGTTATTACACTGGGAGGCGAATCTATAGTAGCCCCAGGGTCGCGTGAAAAATTACCCGAATTCATAACCACGACATCCTGCAACATGGTCTGGCAAACCAAACGCGGACGCTGAGCGCCTTCAGACGGCAATAAATAATAAGGTTGCTGGAGCGATGGATCTAACTCCAACCTACCTTGATTACTATCCCCTGCGCCAACGCTAAGCGAAACAACAGAAGGACCACCCTCAGCCGGAAAGCCCGTGCTTGTCAAAGCCGCAGTTTTATTGGGAAGTATGGTCTGGAATGTTGGGTCAATATCCACAAACAGGAAACACGCATTAAGATTAACATGTGCGCCATCAGTAATTGAGTATCCTGATAAAGCAAACCGATTGGTTGGAATGGATATGGCGGTCATGCCGGTTGGAATTAATGACGCCCATAACGGACCTGGAATTGTCACTGACGATGACGCAGCGCCAACCATTGAGGATGTAATTACAACTCCCTGATCAAGTTGAAATTTAGCTGTCTTCCCCACAAGATCACCTTGTTCAGTTATTGCGTACATCACTTCAACAACATTTTCCGGGGCGATCTTTATTGTAGTCAGCAAGTCGGCTGTAATCGTCCCTCCCTGTGGAATAGGTTGAGCGGCAATATACACCTCGGTAAAAGGTGGCTGTTCAACGACTGCTGGCTTGGCAATATACTGTGTATAAACTACAAACCCAACCACCCCCATAATAACGATGATTAGGAATACAAAAATCAGGGTTCGACCACGACGCATAAGATTCTCCTCTTTTCACAATCTGGGAACAGAGCATTTTATAACACGTTCATTATACAAGAAAAATGACAAAAACATAATCTACTCTTCCTGCAATTCTCATTATGGATATGTCGCTGCGAGGCGTTCTTGTTTTTGCCGAAGCAGTCTTCTAATAGAAGGGGATTGCTTCGTCGGGAAGAGCAAAAGCCCTCCTCGCAACAATATATTGAGACTCTTTCAGCAATTCCTGTAAAACGCTTACTCATCGTTCAGAATAAAGAAAAAAAACACCCAATCTATGAGTTGATAAATAAAAAAGGGACTCCATTACCTGATAGAGTCCCTCTTTTATTATTGCGATTTAGACACGAGTCAAACTTGAATTAATTAAACTAAACGTGTTGCCAATTACAGGGCCCAATACCAGCAGAACTACAAGAACAACGATAGCAACCATAACCAAAATCAAAGCGTACTCAACAAGCCCCTGACCCTTTTCTTTTTTGAGAAACAACATTAAATTCACCTCCTTTCATGTATTGAATGAAAAACACGATTAAACAAAAACTTCTAAAATTCACATTACATTATACATTTTTACAGATGGATAAAACAAGTATCACTTAAAACCAATCGCCTACAATATTGTTAGGCGATTGGCAAGTATTCTATAAAATATGAAAAAAACTACATTTTCGACGGAACCGTAAAGGATATTCGGGCTCCAGAGCCGGCGGCGCTATCGATCTCAAAATTTCCACCCAGCATTTCAGCGCGCTCGCGGATAAGTTTTAATCCTAAATTAGTAGATTCCTTTAAGGTTTCCGGGGAAAATCCCTTTCCGTTATCTTCAACACTGACGCGAATAAGATCACTTCCCAAGTCTACCTGAACTTTGATTAAAGTAGCCTGACTGTGGCGTGATGCGTTTCCTAATAATTCCTGTACAGCGCGGAAGATCATCACTTCCAGATAGGGTTCAAGGCGACGTTCTGAACCGGTAACTGTTACGCTCACATCCAGCCCCGCCTGCTCTTTAAACGCGTCGGAATATCTTCGCAAGGTTGGAATTAACCCCAAGTCGTCCAACATCATCGGGCGCAATTCGAAAATAAAATTACGTACCTTTTGGAAGGTACCCATTGCGGATGTTTTCAAGTTGCCCAGTTCGTCTTTTGCCTGAGCCGGGTCTACATCCAAAAGGCGCATGGCGATCTCAGTTTGTAAAATAAAGTTTGAGAGCGCCTGGGCGGGGCCATCGTGCATTTGACGCGACAATCGCTGACGTTCTGCTTCCTGCGCGGTGACGATCATTTCAATTCCGGCCATCTGACTTTTGGCGTTTGCGGCAGGTGTGGAAGGATTTGCTGCGCCTGCGCCGGCGCCGCCAGAGACTATTTTTTCCAAAATCCCCTTATATTTTCCAAGGTGGTCTTTATCGTTTTGGAGTTTTTCCAGTTGTCCGCGCATCACAAAAAGTCTTTGTTGAACGTCCAGCGCAGAATCATAAGACATCTTCAGATCTTCAACCGTCGTACCTTGTTTTTGTAACTGTTGAAGGTGTGAGGTGATCGCCGTGTTGCGCTGTGTGATCTTGCCAAGTTCTCCCTGGCTTTGTTCAATCATCAAGGTTACTTCGCGCAAGGCGCGCTGTGTCTCTTCCAGCTCAGTTTGGTAATCCATAGTCTCGGTATCGGTCATATCTCATTACTCCTGAGTGTGAATATCTGTATCTTTCAGCGTTA
>JAIFKY010000035.1 GCA_020049345.1 Anaerolinea sp. | reverse complement strand
AGGAAGGAAATACCGAGAAGCATGAACACATCGCCGATGCGGGTGGTCATGAAGGCTTTCACAGCCGCGTTGCGGGCTGATGGCTTGCCATACCAGAAGCCGATCAACAGGTAGGAACACAAGCCCATGATTTCCCAACCCACGAAGAGCGTGAGCAGGTTATCAGAGACAACGAGCGTGTACATGCCGAAAGCGAACAAACCAATAAACGCAAAGAAGCGCGAGTACATTGGTTCAATCGAAAGCACGGTATGCTTGTGACCGTGTTCATCTGTCACAGTTGCACCATGCGGGGGCAGACCCGCGTGATCGTGATCGCCAGCGGGTTGACCAAAGTTATGGTAGCCAACGCTGTAAATGAAGATCATCAAAATAGTCCACGCCACGAAGAACAAAACCGCGGCAGACAGTGGATCGATCAGCACGCCAACTCTCAACCAAGTGTCGCCAGTAGGCAGCCAGGGGATTGAAAGCGCAAACGGCTCTTTTCCAAAATGCTCGGTATTGATCGCGGTCCAAAAAATGATCATGGAACCCAACCACGAAAGGAATGCCGCGCTGATTGCCACCGTATGACTTAGCGCCTTGTTCTTATTGGTAAACAGCACAATAAGCGCAAAGGCTAAAAGGGGTGGCAAGGGTACCAGCCAAACTAAATTAGTCACGAATTCATGTGTCATGTGCGTCCCTACCACTTCAACAAATCGAGTTCTTCCGCAACCACCGTATTGCGACGGCGATAAACAGAGATTACCAAAGCCAACCCCACAGCCACTTCCGCTGCGGCTACAGCGAAGACAATGATCGCGAAGACCTGTCCAGCCATTTGGGTAACATCACCGTAACGCCAAAACGCCACGAGATTGATATTCACCGCGTTGAGCATCAATTCAACGCCAAGCAAAATTGCAACTGCATTTCTACGCGCCAACACGCCAAACAAACCAATGCTGAATAATCCAGCCGCGAGAATGAGATACCATGAGAGGGGAATCATTTAGCCTCCGAAATTAGGTAATTAGTAATTGGGTAATTCGTAATTGGGATCACTAATTCCTAATTACTATTCCCTAATTACCTGTTTTATTTTTTATTGAACGCGAGGTAAACCGCGCCAACCAATGCCGCCAGGAGCAGAACAGATGCGACTTCAAACGGCAGGACATATCCGGCAGATGAGGTCAACGCATCACCCAGTTGATTGATCGCATCAAAACCAGACGGGACAGCGGATGCTGTTTTCGAGAAGCCGCTCCAACTCTGGAGAAGAAGAGCAAGCGCCGCAAAGGTCAGCACAGACATGAGCGCGCCAGCCCACCAATTCTTATTCACCGACGCGCCCGTTTCCGCCGCCTGACGACGGGTCAACATAACCGCAAAGATGAAGAGAATGGCAATCGCGCCAATGTACACCACAACCTGCACAACCGCCAAAAAACCCGCATTGAGCAAGGTGTAAATTATCGCCACGCCAAAAAGCGTCGCCACCAGCCACAACGCCGCATGGACAAGATTACGAACGGTCACAACCAAAAAACCAGCAATGAGTGTGGCTGCCCCAACAATTAGAAAAATAATTTGTTCTGCTGTCATAGAAAATCCTTTGGTAATTGGAGATTAGTAATTGGTAATTACCAGTTACTAACTACTAATTACTAATCTAATGATGCGCCTCTGCGACAACCTTCACGCCTTCAACCCGTTCGCGTTCCTTTTTGCCTATCGAGCGGACAATTTCCAGCGAAACCCACGCAACAATGACATTCGAGAGGAACATGCCTGTGATGTAGAGCCAACTGCCAGCGCCGCGCAAAAGCACATTCATCAAAGCAGTGACCATGACAAGGACGAAGGCAACTGGCGTCAGGAATTTCCAATTGAAGGCAAGCATCTGATCAATACGGATACGCATCACAGTGTATTTGACCCACATGATGACCCAATACCCAACAAGAGCCTTAAACAGAATGATCACAATGGCAAGGAAAGGACTGACCTGCTCCAGACCAAAGAAGCGATAACCGCCAAAGAACAGAATTGCCCAGAAACCGCCAAAGGTGAAGGCGTGCAAAAGTTCGCCCGCGTAAAACATGCCGAACTTCATACCTGAATATTCAACATTGAAGCCAGCGACCAATTCTGATTCGCCTTCAGCAAGGTCAAACGGCGCGCGTCCCAATTCAGCAATTGCCGCGATCAGGAAGATCAGCGCCGCCAAAGGTGAAATGAAAACAAACCAAATATTCTGGCTTTGAATGATGGAATTCATGCCCATTGAGCCGGAAAAAATGGTTGGGATAAGCATCACCGCAAGCATTGGCACTTCAAATGAGACCATCACCGCAACCTGACGGAAAGCGCCAATCACGGAGAATTTATTATTTGATGACCAGCCTGCCATAATAATGGAAAGCGTGCCGATCGAACCGGCGGCAATGATGAACAGCGCGCCGGCGTTCAAATCCACGCCGATCATGACGGGCGCGAGCGGAACAACCGCCCACAGGATCAATACCGACATCATCGAGAGCATCGGCGCGATGTTGTAAACAACTTTGTCGGCGCCATCGGGCGTGGTATCTTCCTTGATCATCAATTTGACGATGTCTGCAAACGGCTGAATCAAACCGAAAGGTCCGAGTCGATTCGGTCCGATGCGATCCTGAAAACGAGCGACCACCTTGCGTTCAATCCAGACAAGGAAGATGTCGATCACCATCAAGATCATGATGAGGACAAATATGCCGAGAAAAACCACCAGAACATGAGCAAAAATATCGTTCATGCCCCAGCCGACAAAGATACCCGTCAACCAATCTGCGGCTACTTTTAGAGGGTCATTCCAAAAATTCATAAATCACTCCTGTTTGCCCCTTACCCCATTCTCTCTTCCAGAGGGAGAGGGGCAAGGGATGAGGGTTTTCATAATTACACAAATAAAAGGCTGAAAGGAAAAATCCATTCAGCCTTTTATTTTATTTACAAAAAAAATTACACCCACTCCAACATCCCTTTGCGCCATGTGTAAACAAGTCCGGCAATCAGGATGAGAATGAATACAATGCCTTCAATTACAGCAAACATGCCCAACTGTGCAAGTTTCACAGCCCAAGGGAAGAGAAAAACTGTTTCCACATCAAACACGAGGAAGACTAATGCAAAAATATAATACTGGGCCTTGAATTGCACCCAGCCTTCGCCCACTGGTTCAATACCGCACTCATAGGTAGATTGTTTGACTGGGTTGGGCTTTTTGGGTCCCAAAATCCACGCAACGCCGATAGCGCCCACTGGAATGATCAAGCCAACAATAATAAATAAACCAACGTAAATCCACTCGTTCATTTACATGCTCCATCGTGAAATGTCTTGATGTTCCGTAACTGTTACATGTTTTTAACACACGAAAGACCTGTGAGGTACGGCACAAGCGACAAAATTGTACCATACAGAACAAACCAGTCCCACTGATCGTATGTCAATTTTTCAGGTGATATTTGTCATATATTTTGTAATGTATAGGCTAGGCGCGTTTTCTTCGTCTAAATAAAAACTTAATAATTTCTTCGATGAATGGGAATCCAATAACTCCGCCAACGATTGATCCTACCGCCCCGAATGCGCGTACCATGTTGAACGATAGCCCGAAGAAGTCCACCGCCTTAATTTCCACAATTTGGGCTGATACGGCAATTCGGCTTTGTTCTCCCGATAATTTATCCGCAAAGTTCAAGTGCAGCCAGACCGTGCCGCGATACGTCCCCGTCTCTTGCGGACGAATGCTCCAATGAAATGTTGCAGATTGTCCGCGTTTGAGCGGCTCGTAGATCGCGTCTGCGGGTTGAACTTGCATCCCAGCCAGATCAAGCCGCGCCTCGGCGGTGACGTTGTGCGTTTCATATAAATTGGGAATTTCTATTGTTTCGCCCACCACCACGTTGCCTGCAATCTGCGCTGTTGGCGTGATGTTGCCCAAATCATCCACTTCCAGCGTCAAGCGGACAATATCGCCTTCGACGCCTGCGCGCATTTTGGATGGAAACTCCAAAGTAAGGCGACGGGTTTCAGGGATGGCAGGCGCGACGGGAATCAAAGTCGGCTGGGATGTGGGAAAAACAACGGGTTGAGTAGCCACTTCCCCAACGGGGGCAGGTTCCGTTGCGGCTGACGCGCACCCTGCGCTGGCGAGAATCAGAATCAGGGCAAAAATGATAAGTATGTTGCGAGGTATTTTCATGGCGTGGGCAGTTGCATTTCGGCAGGCGCAATCGCCTGAACACGTGTTTCACGCGGATTTGGCGCATAGCCCCATATCAAAAGTGCGATTGAGATCGTGAGAATAAAGATGGAAAGGAAAAGGCGAATTTTCTTTTTCATCGGGTGTCTATCGATCCACTTCTTCAACTTCAATGTACCACTTGACGCGTGTGCCGACACGGTCACGTAATTGCCAGGCAATTGGTTTTGGCATTTCTGCAAAGGCGCGTTTTATCTCACGCGCGCGGATTAAGACTAAATTCCGTTCTTCCTGCGAAAGAACCAAATCTTCCTGCTTCATTAATTCTTCCACGCGCCCCAAATTAATGGATGTAGTTTTGTAAAGTCCCCAATCTTGACTGCATAATTGAGACATGACCTTCAAGTTGATTTTTTCAACGTCGTCATTGCCTGTTTCGTTGTTGAAGAGAATGGAAGTAATATCCAGCGCGTCCTTGCGGTTAAGTTCAAAAATTTGCGCTTTGGACAAAAACAATTCAGCCAGAGGAATGGTTACGGGGTCAAATTTGAGTCGTTCTTCGAGCGGAATTTTGTGGCACATCTCAAAATCGCCGACGAAGATATCCACTTTCATGCCGGTTTTATTATCAGAGTAAATCTGGCGTTCCGCGCCGTTCAAAACGTTGAATTGTTTATCGGGGCTGTACCCAGCCTCGGGCATGAAAGACTCGAACTCACGCCGCTGTTTTTTGGCAACCACAAAATCCAGATCGCCAAACTCGCGGATAAACTGGGGATGGTTTGACTTATTGTGCGCCTGCACCGCCAAGCCGCCAATCGCGCGGATTTGAATATTTTTGGACTCTGCCGCAGCCACCAAGCGTTTCATTTCCACCAAAATTTCCTGTGATGTCATCGCCATTCATTCACCTTAAGAGAAAAGTGACAGCCACCCATTATGCGAGGCGACTGTCACTTTTTTTATTTACAAATTATTCAACCGGAATTTCAGCCTGTACCTTGTTGAGGTCAATACCCTTGCTCTTGCGGTAGGCTTTGAAGCCAAAATAGATTACAGCCGCGAGTAAGTAATTGGCAAGCATATAGATGATTGAACTCATATTCTTAAGTCCAATGCCATACAAGGCATTCGGGTCAAATATCCATTGATAAAGCAGGAACACAAGGAAGCCGCCAAAGATCAAGCCGGCAATTGTGATCAACGGAATGCCCAACACGTTATATTTGGCAATTGGAGAAGCCTTATACAAGTCAGGCTTGGTGTAGGGTAACACAATGGCAGAAATGGTGGTTCCAAGGAACGTGACTGCAATGACCAGCGTGGAGCATAAAGTCAATGCCTGAAAGCCAACGATGTTGTAGGCGAACATATACGCCACAATAATGGAAGGAACTATCATCATCAACAGCGCGTTGATTGGCGTGCCTGTGCGTTCATCGACCTCGGCAACTTTTTCGGGAAGCAGGCGGTCAAATGCGGCGGCGAAAATAACGCGCGTGGAGGAAAGGAACACGGTTCCGCTCCAACCAAACCACCACAGGCTCATCAAGACAACCACAATGAGTTGTACAAGTTTGTTGGTGGTGAGGAAAGACGCAAGCAAAGCAGGATAAGGCCAGACGGGGAATGCAGGAGCATCAGCGCTGTAACCCCACGCATAATTCCACCACGCACCACCAGCCTGAACATAGAAGTCCCAGCCGATGGTTTTCTTGATGGCAAAAAGCAGAATGATCGCCAGCACGGTGGTCACGGCAAGCGCCGAACCCATACCCGCAACATTGCGTTTGAAATCGGTCGCACCGCGCACTTCACCATACAGGGTTGCGCCCCAATTGGGCCACAAATTGAAAAAGACAAGGTAGGGAATCACCAGAAAGATAGCCGACAATGAGCCGCCGCTGAAAGGCGTGATCGCGCCGGCATTTGTGCCGAGTGTGACCGTTGCATCATACACGCCGGGCGCCGCGCCAAACATGGCGGTTGCATTTGATTCCAGACCAGCCTTGAAATCTGCCGGAGAGCCAGTCAACAGCAACACGATCACGATCAGCAATCCCAACATGCCGCCGTAAAACGAGAACTTTTGAATACGCGCGTAAGTCTTCATACCCAAGGTAATGAAGAGGCTGACAATGGCAAGTGTAATGATCGACGCGGTGAACGCGCCGTTCTGCGTGCCAGCGAACCACAGCGCAACATCTTTCGCGCCAAGCACGCCTAAAATCGGCACAAGCACAATATGGCGGAACATATCGCCATACAGCGGAACCCATAGCCAGAGGATAAACCACCAGCCCGTCACCGCAAGGATGAAACCGACTGCGCCGCCTAGAATACGGCTCTGCCAGACATAATCTCCACCAGAGCGCGGCATGACCGAAATCAACGCGGCGTAAACCACAACTTCAAAGAAAATAAATAACGCGCTGACAATCAGCGCATTCACCATGCCGCCCTCAAAGTAGTACATCTGGCTGAAACTGTACAAACCGAGGGTGATCAGGTTGATTGAGAACAACGCGTACACAAACGCATCCATGACTGACCAGGAACGTACCAAGCCAGTCGCCTTACGAACAAACAAGTCGCTCATAACACTCTCCTCTTTTGGTCTTATTTGCCAATTACGTTTGTAATTGGTAATTAGCCTGTGGTCAAAACATAATCTTCGATCTTATTTTTTCCAAGCCTCACAATGGTACCAAGCAAAGTTCCCTGCTCATACATGGAACCCGGATTAATGCAAAGAGTTTTGCCAATACGCGAAGTGCCGCGTCCCTCGTGGATGTGCCCATGCAAACCAAGCAGCGGCTGAACCTTTTCAATCGACTCACGCAGCGCAGTGGACCCAACAGGCTTCATCGAATTACCCGCCAGCACAGGGCGTAAATTTTTATCCAACTCAGGCGCTTCATCCAGATTTGATTTATAGGGAGGCACATGAATATTGAAGATGGCATTGCGCGGATTCTTCAACTGCGAAGTCATCGCCTCGTACCTGACTTTGAGTTGATCCTCACCCTCTTCACGGTGCGTATCCCAGGGCGTTCGGTTACTCCAGCCCGAAGAGATCATCTCGTGATGCTCATCCAGTTGAATCACCTGCCCCTCCACCAGCACCACATGCTTGCTGGCGCGGACAATATCATCCACCTCGTCCACATCATCATTGCCGGGCGAACAGTAAATTTTCATATCTGTTCCGTCGAGCTTTTTATCGGCCAAATCCATCCACTGTTGAACAACCTTAAGCACTTCTTTAAGGAAAATTTCAGTCACACGATCTGGATTTTTTTCAAGTTCGGCAATTTCATCTGGATTGGTCAGGTATGGATAATACCCACGACTGCGGACACGCTTGACAAGGTCAGCGAGTTCTTCTTCATTCGCGGCATCAAACGCCTGTTCAAGCAATGTCATGCGATAGTTTTTTCCACCCTGATGCACAAACGGGACGACTGCCTTACCCGTCATATCGCCGCCGAGGATCATCTTATCGGCGCCGTAGAACTTCCCCGCATTCAGAAACTTACTCCAGCAAATATCCGAACCGTGAACGTCTGTTGCAAAAAATAATGTAGTCACATGCGAGTCCTTTGTTTTGAGATGTGGCTTGCTGCTTGCAGAGAAATGGTGCGGTATTGATTGCTGATTATACTCCCCGCAAAATAGATTGCAATCATTTTATTTAACAAAAATCGCCCGTCTTGCGACGGGCTTGCGAAGGAGGAGGATGAAGCCTATTTATTTATATCCAATGAATCCGAGAGCAGATATTGCATGTATGCAGAGCGTTCACGCTGCTGAAATAAAGAGGAAATAAACCATTGAGCAAACACAAGAATAATATACATCAGCCACAAACCTCGATCTCTCAGTTTCATTGATAAAACAAGTGTAAGGTTTGGCAATTAACCACTTGTTGTGGAAGCGTTAAATGTGGGTTAAGGACAACGCGTACCGCATCGCTTTTTGCCGGTGTTCTTCATGACATTCGTTACACATTGGAAAATCGGTTTGGTTGTAGAATTACCCCATGCCAAAACTGGGACGAGACGAATTACAAACCCTGCTTCAAGCCGCGGAAGATTCATTCCCACACGGGGAGTGCAAACCCTGCGAATGCTTTCTTGGTTACATTGCCCAACTCCGCATTGACTCGGACTCTGCGGGCAGGGATTTGTTCATCCCCTACAAAGTTGAACGAGCCAGCATTCACCGCTGTTTGGGATGTGATCCATGTCCGCCTGGGAATTTGTATGCGAAGTACATGCGGAAGAAACAGGCATCAAATTTGATTCAATTATGAGACCTTCCACGCCATACCCGCCCGACGG
>JAIFKY010000007.1 GCA_020049345.1 Anaerolinea sp. | reverse complement strand
TGGGCATCGGCGCAATTGTCGTTGTGGTTGGCTATTTCTCGCTCGCGTTCCCCGTCAAACAAGTGACCCTGCTTGCGCTTGGCATTGTGGTCGCAGTGATCCCCGAAGGACTCACAGCCACGCTCACTCTCTCTTTGGCCGCCGCAGTTCAACGCCTTGCCAAAAGAGGCGTACTGGCAAAGAAACTATCCACCGTGGAAAAACTCGGTCAGGTGTCCATCATCTGTACTGATAAAAGCGGTACGTTGACTCAAAATCAAATGACCGTGCGCGACATCTGGGTCGCGCAAAAAAGGATCAAAGTCACGGGGGTTGGATACGAGCCGGAGGGCAAGTTTTCTCCAGACCCAAGCGGACAAGTTTGGGAGAAAGACCTGCTGAGTTTGTTGGAAGTTGCATCCTGTTGTAACAACGCGCGCATCAATCATCCATCCATCGAACATCCGGGTTGGACCAGCCTCGGCGATCAGACCGAAGCCGCCCTGAAAGTCGCCGCGATGAAAGATGGCATTTTGGAAGAGGCTGTCAATCAAATTCTGCCGCGCATCCACGAAATTCCATTTGACGCGCGGCGCAAGCGAATGACCACGATCCATCGCGAAGCCAATCACGAGACGGCCTTTGTCAAAGGATCGCCGCGCGAGGTACTGCAACTTTGCGCGCAGGTTTTGATCAACGGTGAAAACGTACCGCTTACAAACCAACTGCGCGAAGAAATCATGGGAGTCAACGACCATTATGCGCGCAACGCTTTGCGCGTGCTGGCCTTGGCGCGGCGTGATCTGCCTCCGCGTACTGGCTCATACACAGCCGAAACCGTCGAGCAGGATTTGACATTTCTTGGATTGATGGCAATGATGGACCCGCCAAGACCGCAGGTTGAAAAAGCAGTCCAGACCTGCCGTGAGGCAAATATTCGCATTGTGATGATCACAGGCGATTATGGACTAACCGCCGAATCACTGGCGCGGCGCGTAGGAATGTTGACCACACCCAACTCACTCATCATCACTGGCGCAGAATTGGATGAACTGTCGGATGTTGCCTTGCAAGGGTTACTCGATCAGGAAGTGCTATTTGCCCGCATGGCTCCCGAACATAAAATGAGACTCGTCTCAGCCTTTCAGGCGCGCGGCGAAGTGGTGGCGGTCACAGGCGATGGCGTGAACGACGCGCCCGCCCTTCGCAAAGCGGATGTGGGCATCTCGATGGGAATTGTCGGAACAGATGTTGCAAAAGAAGCCGCCGATATTATTTTGACGCACGATGACTTTGGCGCAATCACCGCCGCAATCGAAGAGGGGCGCGGCGTGTACGACAATATCCGCAAATTCATCACATACATTTTTTCAAGCAATATCCCTGAATTGATGCCTTTCATCGTCAAGGCGAATCTACCGTTGGTGCCGCTGGCTTTAAGCGTGCGGCAAATTTTAGCCATTGATCTCGGCACAGACCTGTTCCCCGCGTTGGCGCTGGGCATGGAAAAACCAGAACCCGATGTCATGAAACGTCCGCCGCGTCCACGCAACCAGCCACTGCTTGACAGCGGCTTATTGACCCGCGCGTTTTGGCTGGGCATGATCGAATCAATTTTATGTTTTGCGGCATTCCTATCCATCTTTATTCTTGCGGGTCACGTCCACAGGATCGGGCTGTCATTTCTTGCCCCGCTGGAAAACCTGGTTGATTTCAAGTTGAATTTATCATTTGAAAAAACCATGCTTTTAGCGGCAACGGTTTATCATGCGGGCGTGGTCATGTCACAGGTTGGGAATGCCCTGGCTTGCCGTTCAGACCGTATGCGCAGTTCATCCCTCGGATGGTTGAGTAACAAATACTTGCTGGCTGGCATCCTGATCGAATTGCTGGGAATTATTGGCATTATATACATCCCATTCCTCGCCAAAATTTTCGACCATATTCCACTGCCAGAATGGATGTGGATCATTCTGGGAATGAACGCGCTTGTGTTATATTCGATTGAATGGATTAGAAAATCCGTTGTGCGCGGCTTCAAAAACATGCGCAAGGGAAAGGTTTCCACACTATCCCTTCAAGAGGTTATCCAATGAAAATTATTATTATGGGTTGCGGGCGAGTCGGGTCACAAGTGAGTCAATTATTGGTCCGCCACGGGCACCAAGTGACCGTGATTGATCACGACGACAACGCATCTGCGCGCTTGGGCGCGGAATTCAAAGGCAAAGTAGTACATGGAATAGGCTTTGATCGAAATGTTTTGCTGGAGGCTGGAATTGAAACCGCCGAAGGATTCGTATCTGCCAGCGCCTCAGACAATGCAAACATCGTCGCGGCGCGGATTGCGCGCAATATTTTCCGCGTGCCGAGGGTGGTGGCTCGGTTATATGATCCAGTTCGCGCCGAAGTCTATCAGCGGCTGGGACTGACCACCATATCCAGCACTGCCTGGGGCGCAGAAAGAATCGTGGAAGTCGTCACCCATGCCGATCTGGATGTGCTCAGTGTTTTCAGCGATGGCGGCGCAACCATGGTGCGCGTCGAAGCCCCTGCGCGCCTGAATGGGCATCGCGTCGCGCAGATGAATATTCCAGGCGAGGTGGCGGTCACGGCAATTACTCGAAACGACCATACCTTCATCCCCGTCTCTGGTTCGGAGTTTCAAGAGGGCGATATTATCTATCTTGCAGTGATCCCTTCCGCCATGCCCAGGCTTGAAGAATTACTTGGCATTGAAAGGATGTAACCATGTTTGTAATTGTTGTTGGCGGTGGAAACACAGGTTCGCAATTGGCCAAATTTTTAATTGACGCAGGACACACAATCTGTGTTATTGATGAACGCCCCATTGTGCTTGAAAAACTCGCAAAGGAAATTCCAGCGGAAATGATCTTCAATGGCGATGGAAGTTCGCCTGCTGTTCTCGAAAAAGCCGGAATTCAAAAAGCGCAGGTACTTGCGGCAGTGACCGGCTCAGACGAAACCAATCTGGTGATCACCTCATTGGGAAAATTTGAATTCAACGTAAAACGAGTCATTGCCAGAATCAATAACTCAAAAAACGCCTGGCTATTTACGCCTGAAATGGGCGTGGACGTTTCGCTTAATCAAGCCGAAATTCTTGCGCGGCTGACCGCCGAAGAAATGTCCCTTGGCGATATGATGACCATGCTAAAAATTCGTCGTGGAAAATATTCCATCGTAGAGGAAAAAATCGCCCCATCCGCCCTCGCAGTTGGGATGGCGCTCAAAGATTTGCCACTTCCAAACAATTGCGTCATTTCGGGCATTATCCGTCACGGCGACATGGTTTTACCAAGAGGCACCACCATTCTCGAAACAGGTGACGAAGTGCTTGCCCTGGTGGACGACCCTGCCCGCGAACAATTAGCAAAACTGCTGGGCAGACCGGTTGTGTAGGTCAAGCCCAGCAGTTTTAGTTCAGCAATTCCCTGTATGAGAACGATAATCCGAATTTGCTGGCGTGGATTGCTGGTTTTGGTTTTCAAATTGCGTTTTTATACTAAACCTCTTGCATAAGTAAAGTATTGCAAACCACAAAGTCACCAAGACACAAAGCCGCAAAGTTTTTCCCTTCGAGTCTTTGAGACTTCGCGCCTTTGTGGTCAAAAATGGACTTTCACAAGAGGTCTACTGTTTTAAATAACGCCTAAATTTGACCTCGTAACAGTTGAAAATCGCTTATTTTGAACTGACCGGCTCCAACTGTTAATGTATTGGCAGTTCCCGCCGCCACCCCACAGCGGACGGATTCTTCAAACGAAAACCCATGCAAGAATCCGTACGTGAGTCCGGCAAGCATACAATCGCCTGAACCCACTGCACTTTTCGCATCCACACTCGGACTTTTCACCCTAAATACCTGTCCAGCCTTGGCGGCAACCGCGCCATCAGCCCCCAGCGAGAGCAAAACATTTGCTCCGTATTTGGTCGAAATCTCAGCCGCAGCGTGGGCAGAATCAAAAGTATCGCTCGGACCAATCCCCAAAAGGGATTTGGATTCGGTTTCATTGGGTTTGATCAAAAAAGGTCCCGCCTCGGCGCCTTTACGAAGCGCCTCTCCACTGCTATCGAGAAAGGTCAGCACATTTTCTTTTCGGGCAATTTTGATCAAATCAGCATAAAAATCAGATGGCACACCCGGGGGCAGGCTTCCAGAGAGGGTTACAGCCTTATACCTTCCAATGTTCTTCAGAACATGATCGCGCAACTCGTTTATTTTTTCCAAAGGAACGGACTCGCCCAGTTCATAAATTTCTGTCATGGTCTGTTTTTCGCGATCCAAAATGGATGTGCAAGTGCGCGATTCAAAATCGGTGTGAATAAAATCAGTTTGTATATTTTCCAAATGCAGTTCTGTTTCTATAAATTGACCGGCAAACCCTCCGACCCAGCCAGAGACAACCGGAGTTTCGCCCAGTGTTTTGAGCGCTCTGGCAACGTTACAGCCCTTTCCACCAGCCAGCGCAATAACAGATTCGGGTCGGTGAATTTTGTTGATCTCAAACGACGAGACCACGATGGTCTTGTCAATAGCCGCATTAAGATTCAGGCAAAGGATCATGGCTAAATTATTTCGCTTTTCCTGATGCGCCGAGGAACTGAATCCGCTCGCGCACAATTTCCATTTGGGCAATCCGGCCTGGGGCCAGGTATTTGCGCGGATCAACCACATCGCCGTCTTTGTTGAGCACAGCGCGGATCGCATTGGTAAATGCCTGCGACAATTGCGTGGCAACATTAACTTTGCACAATCCCATCGTCACACCTTGTTTGATGTCTTTATCTGAAACGCCAGATGATCCGTGCAGTACCAGCGGAGTGGAAACGCGCTCGCGAATCGCGGACAGCCGATCCAGATCGAGAGAGACGGTTTTTGTTTTGAGGCCATGCACCGAACCCAAAGCCACGGCAAGCGTATCAACTCCGGTTGCTTCAGCAAATTGAGCTGCCTCATCTGGCTGGGTAAGATCAATGGCAGATTCGTCGTAATCTTTTCCATCGGGCTTGGGCACTTCACCCACTTCAGCCTCCATGCAAACGCCAATGGAATGTGCGGTTTCGCAAAGCCGCTTTGTGATGGATATGTTCTCGTCAAAGGCTAATCCATCGCCGTCAAACATGACCGAAGTAAATCCGAGCGCAATGGCTTGAAGCACTTCGCTTTCAGTGCCGTGATCCAAATGCAAGGCAAGCGGAACGGTGACACTTTCGGCGGCGATTTTTCCAATGGCGGCAATATATTTGAGACCTTGAATTTCGTTGCCGTTTCCGATGTATGTCAAAGCGCGATGACTGACTTGAATAATTGCAGGCGCATTTTCAATTTGAGCGGCTAAAACAACAGCCTGCACTTGTTCCAGTGTGTTGGCGTTGAATGCGCCCACAGCCCAACCTTCCTGTTGGGCGCGAAGAATCCAGGGGAATACATTTTGAAGGGTCATTTGGTTTTCTCAGGGTTAAGTAGAATTTTCTGATGAGTTAATTGATGCGCGCCGATCTTCTCAAAGACTTCTGGCGCTTTTGAAAGCGGATAGCGATGCGAGATGATCGTGTCAATATCCAAACTGCCGTTCAGCAGCGCTTCGATGGTTTCTGTCCACTCGTGTCCGGGGAAAGGCGCAGAATAGGACATAAAACAGCCAATGATACTTATTTCACGACGCATCATATTTTCGATAAAAGTTAATGGCAGGCTTTTATCCAAAGGCTGATTCCCCGCCAGAACAATCCGGCCGCGCGGACGAGTAATGGAAAGAGTCTGCTCCAACACTTGCGGAACGCCAGTCGCTTCCAAAGTAAGGTCGGCGCCATCACCCACAAGTTTTTTCAGTTCCTTTTCCACATCAACTTGTGAAGGGTTGAGCGTGACATGCGCGCCCAACTTCGCCGCGATCTTCAAGTTGTCATCCGAGATGTCGATAACAACAATTAATTTCGCGCCCAAAATACGCAGCCATTGCACAATCATCAGACCGATTGATCCCGCACCAAACACAATTGCAGTCTGTCCGCTTTTGAAATCACCCAACGACAGCATGTGCCTGGCAACGGTCGAAGGCTCGATCATGGCGACATGCTCAAAAGATAAATTCTCAGGCACGATGAAAATATTCCTTTCGGGCAAATCAACGTATTCGGCAAAACATCCCGCTTCACGCGACCCAATGAATGAGTAACTGTGGCAGGCGGAGTAATATCCGCGCTGGCATTGCTCACATTCAAAGCAAGGCACCAATGGAATCACAGCGGCGTGTTTTCCAAGATAGTCTTTGCTGACGCCCTCGCCAACTCGGTCAATAATGCCTGCGCTCTCGTGTCCGAGAATCAATGGATACATGCGATGTCCGGAGATGTAACGCTTTATGTCTGATCCACAAATGGATACGGCTTTGATTTTCAATCGCACGTGACCTGCGGCTGGTTCAGGAGTTGGAACCTCTTTAAAGGTAATAACCCCTTTATCTTCAAGAACTACGGCTTTCATATCTAAATCTCCAATTTATATTATTTAAAAGACTTTCGAGTAACAACATCCAACTGTGCAAAATCATCCATTGCGTTATGCGATACGCTGCGGTAAATCTCGAACAACTCCATATAGAAAGCATGGTTCTCAGTAGAAGGTTCAAAAATCTGGCGACTTGGAAGCAGATCAGAAACACAAACGCCAATATCCTTGCACAACCCAACGCCATAAGCGGTCAGAGCAAACAAGCCTAAATCGTGTCCGCCTACGCCACCGTCGGCGCGTCTGGCAATAACAAATGGCTTTCCATAAATATCCGCTTTAATTTGACACCAAACCGCGCTTTGAATTGCCCCGCCGGAACCCAAATATTCATCAACGAAAACCCCGTGTTCTTCAGCAATTCGCAGGTTATCGTAAACGGCAAAAGCGCATCCTTCCATGATTGCCCGAAGCATATCGGCGCGGCTGGTACTGTATGACAAGCCAAAAAATATTCCGCGCGGAATACTGCTCCACAAAGGAGTGCGCTCGCCCGCCATATATGGCAAAAAGATCAAACCATTTGCCCCGGGTTTTGATTTTTCGACCTGTCTGCTGAAAAGTTCAAACGGATTCTGACCGATTAAATTACCTGCGGTCACTTCCGGCTGCCCAAACTGATCTCGAAACCAACTGAGCGATCCGCCGCCGACAGTTCCTGCCTGTAACAAATATTGTCCTGGAATTACATGATGTGAAAAAATTAAACGAGGCTCCACCAAAACATGATCGAGGCTGATTCCAACACCGCCCGCCTGCCCGCCTTGTTCGTTGGTTTGTCCGGGCTTGACTACACCTGAGCCTAATGCGCCAGCAGCGGCATCCAAACAGCCTGCAATCACCGGAATGCCGGGGGTAAGTCCGGTTTGTTTAGCCGCTTTTTCGGTAACCGTTCCCACCACTTCTGCGCTTTGACACAGCCGTGGCATTTTCTCAATTGGAATGCCAATTTTTTGAGCCGTCTGTTGATCCCATTTTTCATTTCTGAGATCAAAAAAATGATAACCGTAGGCTTGGGTGTAGTCGCAAACGAACTGATCCGTAAAGCGAGAGACAATAAAGCCAGTCGCTTCGAGAAATTTATGGGCTGAATTAAAAATATCAGGTTGGTTTTTCTTTAGCCAGATCAACTTGGGCGTAATATATGCCGCATCCAATGGATTCGCATCGAGGTTGATTAAATCTTTGGCTTCAGGAAGCGACTTGAGCCAGTCCGTTTCCTGTTCTGCGCGGCGATCCAACCAGATCATGGCGGGTCGAAGAGGATTGCCAGCGCCGTCCACAGGAATCAAAGTCCAGCCCACGCCGTCAACGCCGATCCCTGCTATCGAAGCCGGATCAACTTTACTTTCGGCGAGTACGCTTTTTATCGTTTCGCAAACAGCCTGCCACCAAACATCCCCGTCAATTTCAGCCCACAATGGTTCAGCGCGATGCAACGTGTACGCGGATGAAGCCTGGGCAATAACCAGCCCGGCATCTGTCCACAAGGCTGTTTTTGTGCTTGAAGTGCCTACGTCTACGGTGATGAGGAATTGAGATGCCATATTCACCAAATCACATAGAGGCGATTTGCCCATCCAAATCCCATAAGTCCTGCCAATCTTTGGCGCTTTCCCACAAGAAGACTTGTCCTTTGATTAAGCGGTTATTTTTTTCAATGCCTGCAATCTGCTGCATTTCTTCATCAGTTAAAGGATCGGTCGTGACGGCGTTGAGATTGTTCCAATATTTTTCGGAATGCACCGAGAACGGAATTGGTACTTGCCCATGTTGTACCGCCCACTTAATACATACCACCGCAGGATGAACATTTAATCGGTTGGCAATTTTTACAATTACGGGGTCTTCAATATCAACCGTATCGTCGGGGGTTCTGTCGCGCTCTGGACGACTCGGTGAGCCAATTGGCGAATATCCAATCGGGACAATGTTGTTGTCAACACAGAATTGAAATAATTCGGATTGCTGAAAATGTGGGTGCATTTCCATTTCATTTGTGGCAGGCTTAATCTTTGCGTCTCGAAGCAGTAATTTCAATTTGGGAATGGTCATATTGGATGTGCCGATATGACGAACCAATCCCATCTCGACCAGTTTTTCCATCTGCCGCCAGGTCTTCATGTAATTCTCGTGAATATAGGGAACTGCGTGCGGGTCACGGGAGGTTACATCCACACCTGGAGCGTGATGATTTGGAAACGGCCAATGGATTAAATAAAGATCAAGGTAATCTAATTGCAGGTCTTTAAGGGTTTGCTGGCAGGACGGAATCACATCCGCTTCGGCATGTTTATCATTCCAAAGTTTTGACGTAATCCACAGTTCTTCACGTGCCAAGCCATCGCTCATTATTTTCCGAAACGATTCGCCAATTTCTTTTTCGTTTCTATACACAGACGCGCAATCAAAATGGCGATATCCAATTGCGGCGGCGCCTATCACCGCTTCTGCAATTTCACCGGCAGAGAAACGATCTGAGCCAAAGGTACCCAGCCCAACTGCGGGTATCTTTGCTCCCGTATAAACTTCCCTATATGGTACCGAATTTGGATCAATCTTTTGAAGTGACATATTCATGGGTATTCTCCTGTGATCGATAAAATTCTTATTTCTTGATTGTCAGTTACATCTTTTTTTCAAGATGCCAATGCCATCATTATTAAAAACCATCCTCACAATTAACCATTCTTATTTGGCGCGCTGGATTCACGCTCTATAATTTCAATAGGCAATACAATTTCCTGGTATTCTTCAGATAATTCGCCTGAAATGCGTTTCAATAATAGATCGGCCGCCAGCCGACCCATTTCATACGCTGGCTGTTTGGCAACTGTTAAAAAAGGTTTTATGAACATATATTCAGGCAAATCATCAAACCCAACAACTGAAACATCAGCGGGCACATCAATATTAAGATCGCGCAAAGCTTTTATGATTCCAATTGCGATAAAGTTATTGGCGCCAAATATTGCCGTCGGCTTTGGCGAATGCATCATGACTTGTTTGGTGAGTTCGTATCCGCTTTGTTCGTTAAATGCCCCATAAAAAACCAGTTCATTGTCGCTTAGACCGGCTTCTGCCAATGCCTGCTGATAACCGGTCACACGATCAACCGAAGTGGAAACTTCTTTTTGTCCGGTAATAATCGCAATTCTTTTATGCCCCAAGCCGATCAACAACTTTATTAAATAATTTGCCGCATTTTTTGAATCAGTGCAAACAATATCCGTTTCCACCCCCGAAATATGACGATCCAGCACTACAACATCAATGTCATTTGATCTTAAGAATTTAATCGTATTCTCGTTTCCGCAGGATGGAACCAAAAGCACACCATCCACCTGCCTTTGAGCCAGCATATTAGCGTATTTTTCCTCCTTGGCTTCAGACTCGTCAGTATTGCAATAAATAACCGTGTAATTACATTCACCGGCAACATCTTCAACCCCCCTGGCCATTGACGTAAAGTACGGATTTGTAATGTCGGTTACAACCAAAGCCAGCGTATGCGTTCGCTTTGAACGAAGTCCACGCGCAATTGTATTTGGAACATACCCCAATTCCTTAACCGCCGCCTCAACACGCTCCCTGGTAGCCAAACTAATATAACCCGAGTTGTTAATCACTCGAGATACGGTTATCGGTGCGACACCTGCGCGTTTTGCTACATCAAGTACTGTTGGCATTTTGTATTTATCTCTTTCAAGTCTGCTGGAATGCGAGAATTAAGGATATGGCAACGCCGTTCTGGTAACGTTACCACATTTTTGCACATTAATTCATATTTGTCAATAGAATATATGAAATTCCGACACCCCAAGGATCATAGGGCTATTGCTTTTTGCCAACCATCCACGATAAATAAATGTCGGATCATAATTCGAGTATTCGTGACATTTCGTGGATGGTTGGCTGCTTAAATCGCCATATTCGATGCTGGGGTTTAGGTTTGGATTGCTGTGCTATTAATTTGCCTATTGACAATTATTAAAATCAGTATAAAATAGCAAGTAATACGTATTACTAATACGTATTACTTGCGTAAAACTCATGAAATCACCCATCCGTCGAAAACCTACTCAGCTTGATGTCGCCAGAAAGGCTGGCGTATCTCAAACGACGGTTTCTCACATCCTTAATAACTCCCTTGCCGTATCCATTCCAGAAGAAACACGGCAGCGCGTACTCCAAGCCATGCAAGAGTTGGATTACATTCCCAACCGAACCGCCCGCAACCTTCGCGGGCGTGTTGCAAAGACAGTAGGCGTCGTAATTTCGGACATTCAAAATCCATTTTTTACCAGCGTTGTACGCGGCATTGAAAAAGTACTGGTTGAAGCAGATTTCATCCTGCTGCTGTGCAATTCAGATGAAGACCCAGAGCGCGAGAAAGTTCATCTATCCACTCTGCGAGCAGAAGGCGTTGCCGGCATCATTCTGGCTACCACCCGCACAGATTCTGAGTCGTACAACCAATTGCTTAACAACCGTACGCCACTGGTTGGGATTGATCGCACCTCTGAAAAACTTAACATGGATATGGTTTCAGTAACAAACTCACACGGAGCCTTCAGCGCCATATCACACCTTTCTGATTTGGGTCACAAACGAATCGGGCTTATCAGCGGACCGCGCCAACTTAGTACATCTCGTGAACGCCTTGAAGGATACGAAGAAGCCGTTCGGGCGCGCAATCTGGTCATGTCACCGGATCTTATTCAGTACAGTGATTCGCGACAACCTGGCGGATACAAAGCCATACAAGCCTTGCTTGATCTTCCAGAACCGCCTACTGCCGTATTGGTTACAAATAATTTAATGACCTTGGGCGCGTTACAAGCTATTCACGAACGCAACCTGACGATCCCAGATCAAATAGCAGTAGTGAGTTTCGACGACATGTCTTGGGCCACCTCGCTACAACCACCCTTAACCGCCGTTGCCCAACCCACTTACGAACTGGGTCTCACCGCCGCCCAACTACTGCTGGATCGACTGGAAGAACCAGATCGTCCCTTCCGACATATTGTTTTGGAAACTCAATTAATAATCCGGGCTTCCAGTGGAAGCCATAAAGAAGTGGTTCGTCCTTTGTAATTTTGAAGAAATCAAAAAATAAACCGGTTTTTCATTGAGGTTAAAATGACTTTACTCCTTTCCTCCACAAATTTATTGACAATTCAATAAATTTGTGCAATAATAAAAATATGGTAGCGTTACCAGATGTCATCAACATTTGAGGAACGCGTCTCAAAAAGGCACTCTTGCCTTTACGGTTTGTTCGGATAAGTGATGGTCATCGTTTACAAAACAAGTTTGACCTAGAAACACCACAGGACTGCCATTGAACACTCTTTCACCTACACCTACATCTGAAATAAATAAAAAATTACTCCGTATGGAAGGGATTTCTAAATCTTTTCCTGGCGTTCTGGCTTTAAGCGACTCCAGATTTGAACTACGTTCAGGCGAAGTTCATGCTCTGGTAGGGGAAAATGGGGCTGGAAAGTCAACCATGATGAAGATTTTAGGCGGGATTTATGAAAAAGATGCCGGACACATCTTTCTCGAAGATAAAGAAGTAGAGATTCAGGGCCCGCGCATGGCCCAGCATTTAGGTATCAGCATTATCCATCAGGAACTCAACCTGATGCCCCATTTGACGGTTGCTCAGAATATTTTCATTGGACGTGAGCCGCGGTCAAAGATTCCATTTGCATTGGATGATAAAGCCGCAAATCAACAAACCGAGCGCGTTCTTGACATGCTCAACCTTCAAATGGATCCCACCATGAAGGTTGCTGATCTGACGGTTGCAAAACAACAAATGGTTGAAATTGCCAAAGCGCTATCTTTCAACGCAAAAATCCTTGTCATGGATGAGCCGACGGCGGCTTTGACAGACACAGAAATTGACGAATTATTCCGCATCATCAGGCAATTGCGTGAAAAAGGTGTTGGAATTGTCCATATCTCGCATCGGCTCGAAGAACTCAAACAGATCTCTGATCGGGTAACGGTCATGCGTGACGGGAAATACATCGACACCTTGCAAACTAAAGATGCCACAATTGACCAGATCATCAGCCTGATGGTTGGACGTGTCATCTTTGAAACTGCTCCCGAACTACCAGAAGTGCCCAGCAAAGAAGTTGTTCTTGAAGTACGCAACCTCAATCGCGGCAAAGTCTTGCGAGACATAAATTTCAGCCTGATGAAAGGCGAAATTTTAGGCTTCGCCGGGCTGATGGGCGCCGGTCGCACCGAAGTAGCGCGGGCTATTTTTGGAGCAGATGAATACGACTCTGGTGAAATTTATGTTAATAACAAGCAGGTACACATTAAAAGCCCTGGCGACGCCGTAACGTGTGGAATTGGTTATCTTTCTGAAGATCGCAAACGTTACGGGCTGGCTCTTGGCTTGGATGTCAAAGAAAACGTTGTAATGTCCACGATGAAAAAATTCATGCGGGGGCTTGGCTGGATGGATTTTAAAAAGATAGTTTCCCGTGGAAATGAAATGGTCAAAGCGCTGAACATAAAAACACCCAGCCTGGAACAAAAAGTGAAATTCCTATCGGGGGGAAATCAACAAAAAGTGGTTATTGGCAAGTGGTTGACCGCCGATACAGATATTTTGATTTTCGACGAACCCACACGCGGTATTGATGTGGGAGCCAAAAGCGAAATTTACAAACTACTCAACGATCTGGCTCACCAAGGAAAAGCCATCATCATGATTTCTTCCGAATTGCCTGAAATTCTTCGTATGAGTCATCGCGTGGTGGTCATGTGTGAAGGACGGGTAACTGGTATCCTGAATGCCAATGAAGCATCACAGGAAAGCATTATGAAATTTGCCACAATGCGCAGCAATGTGGTTCGCAAAAATTAAAAAAGAACAAAAAAATTCTTTATAAATGGGAACAACCAACCATGAAAAATGACACCACATCTGCCAAAACAATGTTTCGAGCTGATGCCATTCAGCGAATTATGGCATTCGGCGCCCTAATTGTGCTAGCCGTTGGCTTTTCGCTCGCATCACCTTACTTCCGCACCTTTGATAATTTTGTCGGCATTTTGCTTGCGACTGCGGTCAACGGTGTTCTGGGACTAGGCGTTACGTTTATTATTATCACAGGCGGCATTGACCTGTCTGTAGGCACAGTACTCACATTTTCAGCAGTGATGACTGGTGTGTTTATCACCAACTGGCACTTACCCATTCCAATTGGAATTCTTGGAGGCATCACGGCTGGCGCTCTGGCAGGGCTGGTCAATGGTGTCTTAATTTCACGCATGAAAATTCCGCCTTTCATCGCTACTTTGGGTATGTTGTATGCAACCAAAGGTCTTTCACTTGTAATTTCAGAGTTAAAGCCAATTTACTTCAATGACACTCCAATTTTTCGCGAGATGGCCATGGGCTCTGTTTTGGGAAAAATTATCCCCGGATTTGAAGTGCCCAATGCAGTGCTAATTCTATTTGGCGCCGCTATTATTGCCCACTTAATTCTAAGCCGCACGATCTTGGGTCGCTACACGTACGCATTAGGCAGCAACGAAGAAGCCACCCGCCTTTCGGGTGTCAATGTTGCAGCTTGGAAAACGGCGGTCTACACCCTGGGTGGATTATTCAGCGGCGTCGGCGGCGTGTTAATGGCTGCTCGACTAAACTCGGCTCAGCCTGCCCTCGGGGCTGGATACGAACTGGATGCAATTGCGGCCGTAGTGATTGGGGGCACATCCCTCAGCGGCGGTGAAGGCTCAATCCTGGGCACAATCATTGGCGCATTCATTATTAGCACCCTCACCAACGGACTGCGCATCCTTTCTGTGCCGCAGGAATGGCAAATGGTAGTTACCGGCGGTATTGTTGTCATGGCGGTTTATCTTGACATATTACGCCGAGGACGAAAATAAATATCTGATTTTTTTATAAAAAGGAGGCGCCAGACCCATATTATAAAAAATATTATATAGATGAATGTCGTTTTTAATCTGAAGTTCAACCAAACTAACACAAGGAGAAAGAATATGAAATCCAGTAAGATTGCTTTGGTATTGATGACCCTTATCGTCGTGGCATCCATGCTTGCCGCATGTGGTGGCACCTCCGCGGCAACACAAGCTCCCGCCGCCGCTACCGAAAAACTTTACATCCCGGTAATCTCCAAGGGATTCCAGCACCAGTTCTGGCAGGCAGTTAAGCTCGGTTCTGAAAATGCCGCCAAAGACCTGAATGTAGACATCACATTCGAAGGTCCTGAATCCGAAGCCATGGTTGACAAGCAGGTTGAAATGTTCCAGACCGCTTTGGACAAGAAACCCGCCGCCATTTGTTTGGCCGCCGTTGACTCAAAGGCTTTCCAGCCCCTGCTTGAAAAAGCCAAAGCTGCTGGCATCCCTGTCATTGGTTTCGACTCTGGCGTTGATAGCGACATCCCCGTCACCACAGCCACCACAGACAACATTGCAGCAGCCGCTCTCGCTGCTGACAAGATGGCTGAATTAATTGGCGGCGAAGGCGAAGTTGCCGTAATTGCTCACGATCAGACCAGCCGCACCGGCATTGACCGCGTCAAGGGCTTCACCGATCAGATTGCAGCCAAGTACCCCAAGATCAAAATTGTTGACACCCAGTACGGTGGCGGCGATCAGCTCAAATCCACAGATTTGGCCAAGGCTATCATTCAGGCTAACCCTGATCTGAAAGGCTTCTTCGGCGCGAACGAAGGCTCCATCATCGGCGTGTTGAATGCCGCTAAGGAATTGGGCTTGGAAGGCAAACTCACAATCATCGGTTATGACTCCGGTCAACAACAGATGGACGCCATCCGCTCTGGCGCAGAATCAGGCGCTATCACCCAGAACCCCGTCGGCATTGGCTACAAGTGCGTCGAAGCCGCTGTCAAGGCTTACAAGGGTGAGACTCTGCCCAAGACCATCGACACAGGCTTCTATTGGTACGACAAGACCAACATTGATGCCCCCGAGATTCAAGCCGTATTGTACAAGTAACCTTTCGGTTGGGTTGACAGCCATTCCACTTGGGATGTGCTGAAAATAAAAATTAGAGGTGCCCTATTGCTAAGGTCAGGTTGAATCCTTTCATCTTAGCGTAGGGCATCTCTTTATAAGATTGCGAGTCATATCCTTTTAACAATACGGAGGTAAGAAAATGTCAAACACCCATGCTCCCAACCGTTGGATCGGTTCTTTGCCGAAAATCGGCATACGCCCAACAATTGATGGTCGGCTTGGAGGGGTACGCGAATCGCTCGAAGAGCAAACCATGTCCATGGCGCGCGCCGTTGCCGAGTTGCTGACGACTAATTTGCGCCACCCAAATGGTCAGCCAGTTGAATGTGTCATCGCCGATTCAACCATAGGCGGGGTCGCGGAAGCGGCGGCCTGTGCTGAAAAATTTTCACACGCCGGAGTCGGTCTTTCCATCACAGTAACCCCCTGCTGGTGCTATGGATCAGAAACAATGGATATGGACCCACTCATTCCAAAAGCAGTTTGGGGATTTAATGGAACGGAACGCCCCGGGGCTGTTTACCTTGCGGCAGTGCTTGCCGCTCATAATCAAAAAGGGCTGCCCGCCTTTTCCATCTATGGAACCGATGTACAAGATGGAGGCGACAACAACATCCCCGAGGATGTGAAGGAAAAACTGATGCGGTTTGCGCGCGCCGGTTTGGCTGTTGCCACCATGCGCGGCAAATCTTATCTTTCATTCGGTGGTGTTTCGATGGGCATTGCCGGTTCCATCGTTGACAACGGCTTCTTTGAATCGTATTTGGGAATGCGCGTCGAGGCAGTGGATACGACAGAATTTCTGCGCAGAATGGAAGAAGGCATTTACGACCCGGAAGAATTCACACGCGCTCTGGCATGGGTAAAATCCAACTGCAAGGAAGGCAAAGAATACAACGCTCCTGAGAAACAACGCAGCCGCTCGCAGAAAGACAATGATTGGGAAACCGTTGTCAAAATGGCTATGATTGCCCGCGATATGATGAACGGAAATCCGCGACTGGCTGAGTTGGGTTTTGGGGAAGAAGCGCTGGGACGAAACGCCATACTCTCTGGTTTTCAAGGTCAACGCCAGTGGACTGATTTCAAACCCAATGGTGATTTTCTCGAAGCCATTCTCAACACTTCGCTGGATTGGAATGGACCGCGTCAGCCCTATCTTGTAGCAACCGAAAACGATAGTTTGAACGGCGCCAGCATGTTGTTTGGGCATTTACTCACCAACACCGCGCAAATCTTTGCGGATGTCCGCACCTATTGGAGTCCGGCGGCATTGAAACGTGTCACAGGTTATGAAGCAACGGGACACGCATCTGGCGGAATTATCCACCTTATTAATTCCGGCGCAGCCACACTAGATGCAACTGGCTGGCACGAAATTGACGGTCAGCCCGCCATCAAACCCTGGTGGAATGTTACAAAAGAAGAAGCTCAAAAGTGCTTCGAGATGACCAACTGGTACCCAGCCGATATCGGATACTTCCGTGGCGGTGGCTTTTCAAGCGGATTCCTGACTCGCGGTAACATGCCCATGACCATGAGCCGCATCAACCTGGTCAAGGGAATTGGTCCTGTTTTGCAACTGGCCGAAGGCTGGACAGTTGACCTGCCAGAAAAGGTCCACGAACAATTGAATGAACGCACCAACCCCACCTGGCCCACACATTGGTTTGCGCCCAACGTTACCGGCGAAGGCGCATTCCGCGATGTCTACAGCGTGATGGCAAATTGGGGAGCGAATCACGGCGCGTTAAGTTACGGACACATCGGCGCAGATTTGATCAGCATGGCATCCATGCTGCGAATTCCGGTCTGTATGCACAATGTCCCCGAAGAAAGAATATTCCGCCCCAGCACGTGGAGCGCATTTGGCGCAAGCGACTACACCGGCGCCGACTATCGCGCCTGCGAAAACTTTGGCCCGATTTACGGGTAGCATCTCATTTATTACAAAAAAGAAGAAGGTGAAACTATGTTAAAAGGAATATCGCAAGTCATCTCACCCGAACTTATCAAAATCCTCATGGAAATGGGGCACGGTGATGAGATTGTGATTGCCGATGGAAACTTCCCTGCCGCGAATATGGCCCAAAGATTGGTACGTGCTGACGGGCTGGGAGTCCCTTTGTTATTGGATGCCATCCTTCAGATTTTTCCACTGGATCAATATGTTGAAAAACCTGTTTCGCTTATGGCAATTCCACCCAGCGACTCATACAAACCGGTTATTTGGGATGAGTATCAAAAAGTCATTCTAAAACACGAACCTACATTCACCAAATTTGAATACGTGGAACGTTTTGAATTTTACGAACGCGCCAAAAAGACATACGCCATTCTCGCCAGCGGTGAAATGGCGCTCTATGCCAATATAATTCTAAAGAAAGGCGTAATCAAAGAATAGCCAAATCGGCTGCTGCAATGATTGCCTTGAAGATAGTTTTACAGCCCATCACTGCTCTTTCGGGGGGTAAGCCCCCGAAAGAGCAGAAGGTCCTTCAACCGACTATTAGAGACGCAATAAAATACATTTACAAAAAAAGCGCGCCCAAATTGGGTGCGCTTTTTTGTAAAGAACTGCAAGAACATCCCAGTTTTGTAAAAGCCATGAAGTTTCGCTGAATTGGAATTGAAAAAACATAACATCTAATGCTATAATTCAAGTATGGCAATGCATCAACCCGAACAACAAACACCCCTCCCTGCTCCACAACTTACAGCAGAACAACTCGCCGAGTTGCGCGAACAGGAACGCAAGCAGAAGATGATGACCACCAGCATTATCGCCGGGATCATCTTTATTCTTGTCTTGCTTGGCGTAGCAATCTTCTTCCTCCTGCAACCCGCCACACCCACTGACAAAATCCGCGACGTTTTCATCATTGTCGTCGCGCTTGAGTCACTGGTTATTGGCGTGGCCTTAATTGTACTGATCGTACAACTGGCAAGCCTCATCAATCTTCTGCAAAACGAAGTTCGCCCAATTTTGAATGCCACAAATGAAACCGTCAACACATTGCGCGGCACAGTTGAATTTTTGGGCGAAGAAGTAATTGAGCCTGTCATGAAACTCAGCGGCTATCTGGCTGGGTTGACTCGTATGTTAGAATTGATGGGCATCAAAAAGAAATAATTTAGAAACAAACCCTGGGGCTTAAAAACCTTTGGGTATAAAAAACAAAAACATTCAACCAATAACCAAAGGAGTTGTAACCATGTCTGAACGTGATGAATTTGGCGCATTTCTCGTTGGCTTTATCGTCGGTGGTCTTACAGGCGCCGTCGTAGCCCTATTATTCGCCCCCCAATCTGGTGAAGAGACTCGCGCTCTAATCAAAGATAAAAGCATTGAACTGCGCGACAAAGCGCAAGTCACCACCGAAGAAGCGCTTGCCCGCGCCGAACAACTCGCCGCAGACGCCCGCCTCCGCGCCGAAGAACTCACCAAAGATGCGCGCGAGCGTGCAACCGAACTTGCCAAGGAAGTTCGTGAGCGCAGCAAGAGCGCAGTGGACGCAGTCCGCAAGCCCAAAAAGGGCGACGCCAGCAGCGAAGCCGCCGCGTAACAGAATTTCAATGCAACAAGGGTTTGACTTCGCAGTCAAACCCTTGTTTTTTTATGAACCTTTTTCAACGTTTCATGCGGGTTTTCTTCAACCTGCTCTACCATCCCTTTGCATTTACATACGACCTCGTCGCCACAACCGTATCCATCGGTCAGTGGAAAAACTGGGTCTATAGCATCCTCCCATTTATTGAAGGGAATCGCATCCTTGAGCTGGGACATGGTCCCGGACACTTGCAACGCGCCCTACTTAACCTGGGCTTGGTTGCTGTTGCAATAGACGAATCAGCGCCGATGGGGATTCTTGCCAGGCGCCGTCTTGGAAGTTCACATAGGCTAGTCCGCGCGCTTGCGCAAAAAATCCCCTTCACGCCTGAATCATTTGACTCTGTTGTCTCCACCTTTCCCACTGAATATATTTTCGACACGCGGACTCTTTCAGAGGCAAATAGAGTCCTTCGGAGCGGCGGCAGGCTCATCATCCTGCTCGCAGCGTGGCCTAAAAATCCAGTACTGGCGTGGCTGTTTAATGTCACGGGACAAAGCCCATCCATGGCATACGAATCCATAAAATCAAAAATAATAAAAACTTTGACCGATGCAAATTTCAAAACAGAAGTTCGTATTGTTGAAGTAAAATCAGGCAGTTTATTGGTTGTTATTGGAGAAAAAAAGGAGTCAAAATGTTAAAGAAATTACGAGAACCTGTCAACAGCCTCACCCATTGGGTGGGAGCGGTCCTTGCGCTGGCCGGGTTGATCGCACTGCTGATTGTAGGATGGGGCGCGCCCGCCAAAATTATTTCGCTGATCATTTACGGCGCAAGTTTGATTTTTTTATTTTCAGCCAGCGCCACCTATCACATGGTGCGGGTAAAAGATAAAGCATTGGAAATTTTTCGAAAGATTGATCACGCAGCCATTTACTTTCTAATTGCAGGCACATACACGCCATTTTGCATTAACGCCTTCACAGGGTTTTGGAAGTGGGGCATGTTGATCACCATCTGGTCGCTGGCGTTGATCGGCATAGGCGTGAAGGTCTTTATCATTCGTGTGCCGCGCTGGTTGAATGCGGGCATTTATCTGGCAATGGGCTGGCTATGCGTCGGCGCAAGCGGACAGTTGTTGGCTGCGCTCCCCGCCTGGGTTTTGGTTTGGCTCATCATCGGCGGCGTAATTTATACGCTTGGCGCGATTGTTTACATTACAAAAATATTTAATTTTATGCCTGGCGTATTTGGATTCCATGAAGTCTGGCATATTTTTGTGCTGCTCGCAGCCGCGGCTCACTTTGTAGCCGTTCTGGGTGTGGCGTTGTAAAAGGAGAACCATGTTTTTTGGAATCGATCTCAATCAAATTTTTCTATTTCCGATCAAAGATGCCGAGGCGCGCAAACACTTCCTGATCGGCTGTCTGGTTTCGCTTGCGGCTTTTATCATCCCAGTCCTTCCATTTTTTATAATGTATGGGTATGCCGTTCGCATTGTAAAGCAGATACTAAACAACGAGTCTCCACACATGGTTGAGTGGGATGATTGGGGCGAAATGTTCAAAGATGGAGCCAAAATGTTTGGCATTCGCGCCATTTACTCCATTCCAATCATAATTCTTGCCACGCCCATATTTATCTCCATGATTGGGATGCCGTTTTTTATGAGCGATGCGAGCAGTTCCCAGTTGGACACATTATTTCCGATCTTGACGGTGGTTTTTACTGGCACTCTATGCGTGATAATTCCTGTCTCGCTGCTGCTGGCTTTCGTGATTTCTGCCGCAGAAATGGCTGTGGCGGACAAGAATGAATTTATGGCTGGACTTCGCATCGGCGAGTGGTGGGCGGTCTTCCGCGCCAACCTTGGCGGATTTATCGCTGCGTTTGCCGTCTATAATTTGAGCGCAATGGCTTTGGGGATTGTGGTACAGATCATTGGAGCAACCCTCATCCTAGCCTGCCTCCTGCCATTTCTTTTGCCGGCGGTCAGCATGTATATTTTATTAATTATGTATGCGGTCAACGCGCAGGTTTACAAGGACGGAAAAGAGAAACTGGCGCAAATAGCAGCGGCGGTATAAAAATAAGCGCAAAAAAGGGTGTTGAACAGTTTGAGTCAACACCCTTTTTTATTTCAACAACACAATATGAGGCGATGATGAAAATAGACCGGCGCAAATTATCTGGATATTTGCTTATTCTTGGAATGGTATTTCTGACCATTGGCATTGGCACAAAGAACACCGCATTCTCATGGGCGGCTGTCGTGTGTATTATGATTTCGCTGGTTGTGGGCGGAAGACTAATAAAGCCGAGGAGAAAATAATTATTGACACCTGTTCGCAAGGTGTTCTTCAAAAGTCACTGTGAAGGTGTGGTAGCCTGATCCGTCACACTTTGCTTGAAAGTAATAATAGGGCGAAGTTTCGGGAAAAGCGACTGCCTGCAACGCATTCAAACTGGGATTGGCAATGGGCGCAGGCGGTAAGCCAGCATAAATATAAGTGTTATATGGAGAGTCAAATTTTAGATCGTCAAGGCTAAGTGGATTTGTCCACCAGGTTTGTGCGGTTGCGTCGTAGCCAAGCGCGTATTGCACAGTGGGGTCACTGCCCAGTGTATTGCCAGTTTTCAAACGGTTGAGGAAAACAGAGGCTATCAAAGCCTGCTCGTCATCGCGAACGGACTCGCGCTCTACAATGGATGCGAGTGTGACGGCTTGATATACGTCCAAGCCTTGCGCGGCGAAGCCTGCCCGCATGTCTTCTGTGATATGCAGGATAAAATTGCGCGCGATGATTTCGAGGAGCTGCTGCACGGCGGTGGATCGCGGCAAGGTATAAGAATCTGGGAGGAAGAATCCTTCCATTGTGGCAGAGGATGGGAGCGACAGGGCTTGGGGCGGAATCTGCGCGGCGGCGAGAAATGCCTCGGATGAAATATCCAGCCCGGAGGTTGGGAGCGAAGCGGCGATCTCTTCCATCCGCCAGCCTGAGAGAATCACAAAGTTGACATCTTCAGGAGTCGAATCTTGCAATTCGCGGGTGAGGTCAATAATTGAAAGCGCGGGGTTGAGGGTGTAATCGCCAGCTTGAATGGTGAGGTCAAGTCCGGTATAAACGACATAATCATAAAAAGCCTGCGCGCTCACAATAATGGATGATTGCTCAAGCCGCGTGGCAACGGAGGCAATTGCTTCGCCTTGTTCAATGCGAAAGACCTGCTCGACACCATTTTGGTTGAGCGGCGTGGTAAGAAGGTCGCCATGTAAAAGCAGACGCGTGGAATATTCAATGCGATCTGAAATGGAAAGCGCGCGCGCGGGCGGGCCATAAAGCATGGACGCGCGCGCGGGGACATAGCCAAGCACAAGATAAATGGCGGCAAGAATAAACACAACAATAAATGCAAGAATAAAATATATTTGATAACGGCGCATGGGAGGGGAAAGGATGAATTATGAAGGATGAGGAATTACCAATTACAAACCGCGCTTTGCTTCAAGATACGATTGCAAAATAACCACGGCGGCAAAGGCGTCTTGATGTCCTGCGCGTTTTTTTCTTGAAACGCCAAGTTGAATACGCGCGGCGCGGGCATCTTGTGTGCTGAAAGATTCATCCCATAGTTCAATGGGAATATTTGTCTGGTTTTTCAGTTCATCGGCAAAGCGTCCTGCGCGGCGACCTGCAGGATTTGGATTGCCGTCATCGTCAAAGGATTGACCAATGACGATCAAGGTCACGTCATTTTGCGCGGCAAGGTCTGCGACCTGCGCGGCGTCAATGGCGCGTGAAATATGCTCAACAACTTTAAGCGGAGTGGCAATTGTGGCTGTCGCGTCACTAAGCGCAATACCGATTCTTTTTTCGCCATGGTCTACGGAAAGGATTCTCATAATTGGGGATTAGTAATTGGTAATTGTGGTTAGTGGGCGTTTATTGAAATGTTGAATGGAATTAAAGGGAGCCATTTCCACCATGAGGGGGTGATGGCGATTTTAGGCGGCTGACGTAACGATAACTTGGAAACCAATTCGTCTTTGATTGCCTCAGGCTTGTGTCCGCGCGTGATGGAGAAGACTTGCATTTCATCCACCTGACGAAGCAGGGTGCGCGTCACATCCAATTCAAAATGACTGACGCCTGCGTTGTCGGTTGATGGGGCGGCAACAACTTTGTAGGTTGGCGAAACCTCCGCTGTAAAATCATTTTCGGCGGAGGCGTTCAGCGTGGCAAGCGAAAGTTCTTTCAAGTCGTCATCCAAAACATAACGCGCTGAAAATTCAACCTGCATGGTCAAGACCAGCGTTTCGCCAGGTTGACCTGCGGGCGGCGTAAAATTTTCTTCGGTGATTTGCGAAACCTCAAAGGTGTCTAATAATAAAAGATCGGCGGGGGCAATCTGTGCGCGCAGTTTGGTTTCGGCATCACGGCGCAAAGTATCCAGCGCCATTTCGCTCAGTTTTGCGCGGTCTTCATCGGTTGCGCCAATCAGTTGAGAATTCGCGCCACCTTTAAGCAGGTTTGGATTCGTGACCGAGATGGAAAGTCCCAACGAACCTTCGACAAGAGTAATTTCATCTGCCGCAACATTTCCCTGTGCGCCAGCCTCCAACGCCTCGATTGGCACATCCACAAACTGATCAATGCCGGCAGGCAGGAGCGCGTCATTCAAAGTAACAAAACGGATGGAAGATTCGGTTGTGGTCACCGTGCCTGCGGGAATATCCACTTCCCCTCGACTCAAATTTGTGAAACGTACCACGCCCTTTGATTTGGATTTGGGCACAGAGATTTTGCTAACGATGGCAAGCGACTGTTCCACGCTGGCAGTTGCGGATATTTTCTGAGAGTGAATCAACCCTGTAACAGACACACCCTGCGTTGATTCACTTGCCATGACAGGGATAACTACACGTTGAGTTTTGGCTTCGGGGTAAAGAATCAACGTGGCGCGTGGAATAAAAAGACCCGCAATCACCAAAACGGCTGCGACTCCGGCTGTAAAAATAAGGATGCGCCCAGGCAGGGATGTGCGCCAAACGGCTTCCTTTTCATAAAGATGGTCGCGAATTTTTCGCAGATCGCGGCGCGGAACTTTCGGGATGCGCCGGCTTCTTGCCGCAGGAACAGGCCACAACTCACGCTGCGCTTTGGTGGTTGAGACAAAAACTGGAATCCCCAGCGATTCTGCGTCATGTCTCACTTTGGCGCGGCGAGTGACAAGCGCCAATTGTGCGCCGAGAGAATCCGCATGACGTTGGAGGACTTTCAAATCCAACACACGCAAAGTTACCTTCTCGTACTTTGGCCAGACCAGCAAAATACGCGGCGTCTTCGCCCACGATAATTTATCGCGGACTGAGATGAGGTCGTCGTGAGATGCGAGGGTGATGATTTGGGTTTTCAAATTTTTTAACCACAGATAAACACAGATGAAAGGGATGGGTTGATAAAAACAAAATCAAAATTTTTTCTCTTTCCAATCTGTGTAGGGTAGGAGTCTTTTTATTTCAACTTTCGACCTTCCAAAATTAACCAAAAGACAAACTTCCAATCCTGTTGCGCGAAGGTAGTTTAAGGCTTGTGCCGTATGTTCTGGAGCAAGCGCGGAAACGGCTTTCAACTCAACCAAAACACGATCAGCCACAAGCAAATCAGCAAAAAACTCACCGACAACAATATCATCGTAAATCACTTTAATTGGATATTGCTGGGCTACAATCAAACCTGTTGATTTACGTATTCGATGAACAAGCGCATTTTCATACACCTTTTCGACAAAGCCCGCGCCAAGCACATTGCTTACATCGTATGAACAGCCAATAATTTTTTGAGTAATCAAATTAACATCAGGCGAAGGCATCTTCCCATCCTTTTATCACAACACATCCGTGTTTACCTGTGTTTATCTGTGGTTCAAACCTCTTGCTTTCTCCACCAGAGCGGGCAGAGTTTTCAAAAATGACTCAACATGCTCTGGCGTGGAATCAATTCCCAAGGTGATGCGCAGGGAGCCTAAAGCCCAATCACGCGAGTATCCGAGAGACGAGATGACCTCGCTTGGCTCAGGGTTGCCCGTTTTGCACGCAGAGCCTGAGGAGCAGGCGAAGCCCGCCGAATCGAGCATTTGCAGAAGCAGGTTGCCATCCACATCTTTGAAAACGAAAGAGGCATGATTCGGCAGGCGGTTTTCGGGATGACCTGTCAATTTGGAATCGGAAATATCTTCGAGTACGCGCCCAATGATTTGGTCACGCAACGGTTTGACATGCGCCGTGCGCACTTCACGTTCATCAACAGCAAGCCGCAACGCCTCGGCAAAGCCAACAATGTACGGGATGTTTTGAGTGCCAGCCCGCAGACCAAACTCCTGCCCGCCGCCAGTCAGGTGCGGAACCAACCCCGTCCCCTTGCGGACGTACAACGCCCCCACGCCTTTGGGACCGTAAAATTTATGCCCGCCGAGCGACATCA
>JAIFKY010000092.1 GCA_020049345.1 Anaerolinea sp. | reverse complement strand
AGAGTGGGCTATAGAAAAGCGCTTTATTGGAGTATACAAAAGAGAGCAGTAGCACTTGAGCGCCGCCATTGCGTAATTCAAAGTTAGTGGTGCCTGAGTAGTCGCCTTTGGTGCGTTCCCATGTCCAAAACTCGCTCTTGGTTTGTAAAGTGGAAGTGCCGCCGCCGTAGCGCTATAATCAAGTTCAAGCGAATTAAGAAATTCCTCAAAGATGGCTTGATAGCACGGGTTTCCTTTGATGATGCTTTCCGTGCCGAGCAGTTCAAAAACATAACTGATTTGACCAAATTGATTATAGATTGACGAGGTTTTCATAGGAAACCGTATCTAATTCCACGCCTGTATTGGTGACCGCTATGTAAAAGAAAACATTCGTTATAAATTACCCGTATTATTTGATCAAGTTGCTTTGTAAGTCAGGTCTAAACACTCTATGGTATCGGTTAATAAATTTTCCCTCTTCCCGTCTTTATAAAAAGATGGAAAGAGGGAAAATACATAAAGAAAGAGCGATAAAGCACACTTTCAGAGATTACGCGGTCACCAATGTGCCAACTGCTTCGCCGCGCAATGCCGCGAGCAAGGCGTTTGGATCCCAAAGATTAAGTACGAGAATGGGAAGGTTATTTTCCATACATAAGGTAATGGCCGTACTGTCCATTACTTCAAGCCGGCGATTTAACACTTCAATATATTTTAATTGAGTGAATTTTTTCGCATCAGGATTCTTCTTTGGATCTGAATCGTAAACGCCATCTACTTTGGTGGCTTTGATTACAATTTGTGCGTCTATTTCCGTTGCGCGTAACGCCGCCGCTGTATCAGTGGAGAAAAATGGGTTGCCAGTGCCAGCGCCAAAAATTACCACACGACCCTTTTCAAGATGACGCACTGCCCGACGGCGGATATAAGGCTCAGCAATGGCGCGCATTTCAATTGCAGACATGACTCTGGTAAACACGCCCTGTCGCTCTAAGGCATCCATTAGCGCCATGGCATTCATCACCGTAGCGAGCATGCCCATATAATCGGCTGTGGAGCGATCCATGCCGCGCTCAAGTCCCTGCTTGCCGCGCCATAGGTTACCGGCGCCAATCACAACGGCTACGTCCACGCCCATCTCGTGGACTTCTTTTATGCGGCTCGCAATTGACTCGGCTTCATCTACATCAATGCCAAACCCCGCTCCGCCACCAAGCGATTCCCCACTTAATTTAAGCAGAATACGTTTATATTTTAGATCAGTCATTCATGCCTCCAATTTAGGTTTCAAAATATATCTTTGCTCCAATTATAAAAAAAGCCAACCCGAAGGCTGGCTTTAAAAACTTATTCTTCTTTCGTGCTTTCGCCTAATTCCCATCGCTGGAAACGGCGGACAATTACGCTTTCGCCAATTGCCGCAACATTTTGCAGGATGAGCTTTTCAACTGTGAGCGTTTCATCACGGATGTAAGTTTGGCGCATCAGGCAGACCTCGTCTTTATACTTCTCAACGCGGCCTTCCACGATCTTCGCCATTACGTTTTCGGGCTTGCCTTCTTCAATCGCGCGTGCGCGGGCAATGCCGGCTTCATGTTCAAGTTCGGCGGCAGGGATTTCATCCGCTTTGACATACTTGGGGGAACTTGCGGCAATCTGTAAAGCGATCTCGTGCGCCAAATTGCGGAATTGTTCGGCGCGAGCTACGAAATCGGTTTCACAATTGACTTCTACCATCACGCCTACGCGTCCGCCGCCGTGGGAATACATTTCCACAACACCATTTGAGGCCTGGCGATCGGAACGTTTGGCGGCGGTAGCCATGCCTTTTTCGCGCAACCAATCAACAGCCTTGTGGTAATCGCCATTTGCTTCTTGCAAGGCTTTACGGCAATCCAACATCGGGGCGCTGGTTGCGGATCGTAATTCCTTGATCATCTGTGTCGTAATTTCCATTTCACTATCCTTATATACTTATTGACTATTCAGCGGCTGGGGCAACAGAATCATCTTCTGCTTTTACAACAGGAGCATCGCTTCCCGCAGGAACATCATCACCCATGCGGCTGACATTTAACTTAGCCAGTGTTGATTCGCCAAGCAAAATATCTTCGCTGCTCTCGTCCAACTCGGTTTCTACAACAGATTTGCGGGGTCCGCGAACCTTGGGCTTATCAGACTTGGCATCTTCAGGCTGCTCAGGTTCTTCTTCCTTGCGCATTGCCTTGCCTTCCAGCACTGCATCTGCAACTTTGGCTACCAGCAACTTAATCGCGCGGATGGCATCATCATTTGACGGAATAACATAATCCACATTTTGCGGGTTGCAATTGGTGTCTACCATTGCGACAATGGGAATCTTAAGTAAATTCGCTTCACGCACGGCAGCTTCTTCACGACCCACGTCAACAATGAAGAGCAGATCGGGGCGACGTTTCATAATTCGGGCGCCAGATAAACGGGTCATTAAGCGTGTAATCTCGCGTTCGATCAACAAACCTTCCTTCTTCGTCAGGCGGTTAATCTCTTCTGAATCGCGAACTTTCTCAAGACGTTCCAATTCCTGAATGCGCTTGTACATGGTATCCCAGTTTGTAAGCATACCGCCCATCCAGCGTTCGGTAACATAGGGCATACCACAACGAGCGGCTTCTTCTGCCACGGTCTCTTGTGCCTGGCGTTTGGTACCGACGAACAAAACATTGCCGCCGTTCACAACTGTATCGCGAACGATGTTGTAACCCTGATTCAACAACTTAACAGTTTGTTGCAGGTCAATAATATGAATACCGTTACGCTCGGTGAAGATGTACGGTTTCATGCGGGGATCCCACTTGTTTGTGCGGTGTCCAAAATGGACGCCGCTTTCAAGCAGGGCTTTCATGGAAATAACTGCCATTTATTACTCCTTAACTTTTGCTGTTCCCAAACGCGCTATTGGCGTGGAACAGAATGAGTTTAGCGGGGATTCGGCTTTTTATGCCAGACCCGCTCAGGGACGCTTATTGCCCGCCCCGGGCAAGGTGTGCTTTCACCTTGAATAAAATTCAAGGCTCAAAGCGGCGAAATTATACCACAGTGAATCGCCCAAGAAATGCTATACTTCGGTAAAAAAATAGGCAGATACACATGAAACCAATCATCAAACAACTTCTCTTTCTTTTCCTGTTAAACTTGGCGCTTTCTTTTCTAATCAAGGGAATAACAAACCATTATGGGATTCAAAACAATAAAATGGCATTGGATCACGCCGTTTGGATATTTACCGACGAAATTGGCGACGATTCCTGGCGACCGATGAAACTGGCATTTGACTATTGGACAGAATCTCAGGGACAGAGCCTGCTCTATTCAGACCTTTTGCTGACCCATAGGGTTAAATTTCAATATCCGCCTACTGCTTTATTGCTCACACAGTTTATTGAAACAAATAATATCTACCTTCTGAATTTTACAACTGCCACAACATTTACCTTCCTGTTTCTGATGATTGCAAGCGTGATCGGAACGACGCTGTATACCTATAGAGATTATAAAGCGATACAACTTTCCACCGTGGAGAAGGTTATTGTCGGACTACTGCTTACATTTCTACTCTTTACTTTTTACCCTGCCGTAAAAGCAGGCACCCTCGGACAAATACAGGTATGGTTGAACGCCTTCTTTGCGCTTGCCATCCTTTGCTATATCACAGGTTACGAAGTTATTGCGGGGATTCTTCTTGGGCTAATGGCATCCATCAAACCCCAATATGCGCTATTTATAGTCTGGGGTTTATTCCGCGGCAATAAACGGCTGGTAATTGCCATGATCGTAACAGGTGTCTTGGGGTTACTCCTAGGCATCCGCGAATTTGGTTTTGCAATGTACTTCGATTATCTGCGCGGATTAAGTTTTCTCACGCAACATGGAGAGTCGTACTATTCCAACCAATCCTTCAATGGACTGGCAGGAAGACTTTTCAGCGTGCGCTATCCCGATGCGTTCAACAACCTCAACTGGCGCGGATATTATTTCCCGCCATTCAGCAAGTCAATATTTTTATTCACTCAAATAACGACAATCGCAATTTTGATCGTTGCGATCATAAAAACAAAAAGCCAGGGCGCAGAATCGAAAATTGCCGATTTCCTTTTGATGGGGCTGGGCGCGACGCTGGCATCTCCAATTGCGTGGGAGCATCATTATGGCATTCTCTTTCCCATTTTCGTTTGTGTGTGGCTAATTCTGTGGTTCGGAGATACCCCGCTCAAAAGCATCTGGGCAAAGGTTGCCTTTGTCACATGTTATCTGGTTGCGGCAAATGTTTTCCCTTTTACCAAGTATTTAGCAGACTCGTATTTGAATATTGTGCAATCGTACTTATTCTTCGCGGCATGTGGAATATTTGCCATACTGGTATTAATAAAGCATCAAACCAGCATCTCAAAGTTGTCTTAATAACCCGCTCGGTAATCGGAATGTGTTAATGATTTGGGATTAGTCATCCCAGGTCGTGATTTTTGCAAATTCCGTTGATGTGCTCCTGTTTTTATGCATAGGCTTAACGCGCTAAGTTATTGCATCAGCGCCTCTTTTATTTGAGAGACTCTCAAATTTCTACATTTCCTCTCGTTTATTTGTGATTCCATAGCATAAATTCTTGTTTTAAGGTATCCTTGCAGTGTAATTATTTTTTAGGAGGAAGATCGTGAGTACTGACGAAATCAAAGATTTATTGAAAGATGCTGAAGCACGGATGCATGGCGCCATTCAATCCCTTTCAGATGATCTCGCTGGCATTCGCACAGGACGCGCCAGCCCTGCGTTGATAGAAAGACTTTCTGTGGAGTATTACGGAACTCCAACACACCTTAAACAACTTGCTTCGATCAGTGTCCCTGAGCCGCGCACGTTGTTGATCAAGCCGTTTGACGCCGCTTCCATCAAGGATATTGAACGGGCGATTCGCGCTTCAAATATTGGCTTGAATCCCAACTCTGATGGCAAGGTCATTCATCTTAACCTGCCGCCGTTGGATGAGGAGCGCCGCCGTGATTTGGTGAAGCAAATGCATCACCGTCTTGAGGAAGCCCGTGTTGCCGTGCGTAATATTCGACGAGATGTGCATAATGACATACGTGATTATGAAAAAGAGAAATTAATCACGGAAGATGATCGCATTCGCGGTGAAGAAGACCTGCAAAAGGCAACCGATAAATTTGTTGAAGATATTGCCAAACATGGTCATGTAAAAGAAAAAGAGATCATGGAAGTATAGTTACTTTTACAATACGCCGGGCGCATCAAAAAGAGTTAATCATCTATGACTGAAACCCCCTCTACTGTTCCTCTTGAAAAAATTCCCCAGCATGTTGCCATAATTATGGATGGCAATGGGCGTTGGGCACTTCAACGTGGCTTGCCGCGTTTGGCTGGTCATAAGGCAGGGACAGAAAACCTGCGTCGTGTGATCCGTGCGAGTGTCGAACTTGGGGTTAAGTATCTTACCATTTATGCCTTTTCCACTGAAAATTGGGGGCGCCCGCCTGAAGAAGTAAAGGGGTTGATGTATATTTTGGAAGATGTCATTGATCGTGAGTTGAATGAATTGCACAAAGAAGGGGTACAGTTGCGCCACATTGGACGTTTGGAGCGTCTTGCCCCGTCACTTCAGGAAAAAGTTTTGGACGCAATTGAAGTGACAAAGAATAACAGCCGCCTAATTTTAAATATTGCCTTTAATTATGGTGGGCGGGATGAAATTGTTCAAGCCATTCAACGCATTATTAAAGATGGCGTTCCACCCGAAAATGTGACTGATAAATTGGTTGGACAGTATCTCTATACTGTTGGAGTTCCAGACCCCGATCTCATCATTCGTACTTCTGGCGAGTTGCGTGTAAGCAATTTCTTGATTTGGCAAGCCGCCTACTCCGAATGGTATATCACGCCGACCTTTTGGCCTGATTTTGATAAGGAAGAATATCGCCGTGCATTGGAAACCTTTGCTCATCGTGATCGACGTTATGGAAAGGTGACTTCTGGGGAACTTCAGGAGACCAATGCGTAAAAGACTGATCACTGCTTTAGGACTTGCCGCGATAGGATTGCCCGCCGTATTATTCGGCGGCATCTTTTATTATTTTCTAATGGGTACATTTTTAATTGGCGCCACATGGGAATATGTTAATCTTTTTCGAGCCGCAAAAATAGAGCCACAAGCCTACATTACCGTAGGAGGCGTAGCTCTTATTACCTTCATGCGCATGTTCTTTCCCGCATATGCACAGCCGGTATTTGCTTTAAGCATCCTTGTGGCAATGGCATATCATCTTGTCGCTTACGAGCGTGGACGCGATCAATCTGCGCTTGATTTTGGCGTTACAGTTGGCGGACTTACCTATATTGGCTGTATTGGCTCTTACCTTTTTGACCTGCGGAATCTTGTCAACGGTGGCTGGTGGTTTTTTCTGGTGATGTTTTGTGTCTGGTTTGGGGACTCTGGCGCATACTCCATTGGTCGGGCATACGGCAGGCATAAAATGGCGCCGCGCCTTAGTCCAAAGAAAAGTTGGGAAGGATATGCCGCCAGTGTATTTACTGCCACATTGGGTGGAATATTCTTTGTGTACGCTTTTACCGCCTATGGAAACCTTGCGGGTGAAATCACCATTTGGCAGGGGGCAATCCTCGGTTTTATACTTGGCGTATTCCCGCCATTGGGTGATTTTGGCGAAAGCATGATTAAAAGGCAATCTGGAATTAAAGATTCAAGTGACATTATTCCGGGTCACGGTGGTTTTTTTGATCGCATTGACTCGTGGATTTGGGGCGCAGTGATCGGTTATTACTTCCTCATTTGGTTCATTGTATAAATTTCGGAGGCAAAAATGGATGTCCTTGGCGCTACACCTACTCGTAACCTTGCTCTTGAGTTGGCGCGTGTGACCGAAGCGGCGGCAATGTTGGCAGGGCGCTTTATGGGGCGCGGGGATAAAGAAGCCGCAGACCAAGCCGCAGTCAATGCGATGCGGTTAGTCCTCAGTTCTGTGGATATGAACGGCATCATTGTCATTGGCGAAGGGGAAAAGGATAAGGCTCCAATGTTGTTTAATGGCGAGATGGTTGGCAACGGTTTGTCTCCTGATGTGGATGTTGCCGTGGATCCCGTTGACGGGACTCGTCCTCTGGCCTTTGGGCGTTCTAACTCGCTGGCGATGGTGGCGCTTGCCCCACGCGGCACAATGTTTAACCCTGGTCCATTTCTTTACATGAACAAGATGGCGGTTGGACCGGAAGCAAGGGGTGTGATTAATATTGAAAAATCCATCACCGAAAACCTTAAGGCGATTGCCAAAGCCAAAGGAAAGCATATTGAAGATCTGACCACGATCATTCTTGATCGCCCGCGCCACGATGAAATGATTGCTGAGATTCGCAAGGCTGGCGCGCGCATTCGCCAAATACCAGATGGTGATGTTGCCGCCGCGTTGATGGCGGCCATGCCTGATTCGGGGGTGGATGTTTTGCTTGGCATCGGTGGTACTCCAGAAGGTGTGATCACCGCCTGCGCGATGCGCGCCATGGGTGGAGAAATTCAAGGCAAACTTTATGCGCGTGATGAAGATGAATTGCGTCGTGGTCGCGAAGCAGGCTATGATTTCGACAAAGTGTTGACGATGCACGATCTGGTTTCATCAGATGATGTGTTTTTTGCAGCCACTGGGATTACAGATGGCGAGTTGCTTCAGGGTGTGCGCTATTACGGTAACCATATTACAACCGAAAGCCTTGTGGTGCGCGGACTGACGGGAACCATCCGCCACATCCACGCTACGCACAGCACTGATAAACTTGATCATTTAAGCTCACTCCATTATTGATTTGATGTTACGCACTGTCTCGAAGGTTTGAGCGGAAAACAAACTTGAATTAAGGGAACCTTCGAGATATTCTGCGCCTGCAAGTGCAAGTTTTTATGATCAAACATGGATTAAATCATACCTGCTTCTGAGATGACGCCAAAGTAGTGTATACTAATTTTAGTAGGCTAAACCGCTTACGGTTGGAAGACTCATTTCCGCCAGATGCGTTATAAGTTTTTATATCGTAACATTCCCTGGCGCTTTTTTATTTCACTCGCACCCGCGAGATGACTCCCATACCCCATCACATTATCAATATCGGCCACAAGCAGTTGATTAAGGATTCAAACCCTTAAACTGACTCAGTTTGGCAATATGAAAGAATCGAAGGGATGTCCCATGTTCGATACTATTCTTGTGCCGTTGGATGGTTCCCAATTGGCTGACTGTGTTTTGCCGCATGTTGTTGCCATTGCCCGTCCTTTTGACGCAGAAATCACACTGCTTCGAATTTTGGAAAAAAGATATGCCGGCACATCAGCCCAAATGTTTGATTTGCTTAATTGGCAAATCAACAAAACAAAATCGGCTTTGTATCTGGATAAGATACAGACGCGGCTTGAGACATCAAATATTCGAGTACAAACTGAAGTGTTGGAAGGCTTGATTGCCGAGGGGATCACGGAATATGCTCAAAGCCGGGGAATGAAATTAATCGTTTTGAGTAGTCATGGGCGGCATGGATTAACCCAGTGGGGAATCAGCAGTGTTACGCAAAAAACCATTTTGAGCGCGCAAACTTCGCTGTTGATTGTGCGGGCGCACGCTGGTG